>CAZOXE010000001.1:0-17730 GCA_964583835.1 uncultured Candidatus Saccharibacteria bacterium
GAATGAAAGCAAAAGACAGATCAAGATTTTTAGCAAATTCATAAGATAACCATTATGCCAAGAGTAAAGAAAGCAAAACACGCATTAAAACATAGAAGAGAAGTCCTTAAAAAGACAAAAGGTTTTAGACATGGAAGAAAAAGTAAAGAGAGAATGGCTCATGAAGCTATATTTCATGCTGGAGCTCATGCGTTTGCCCACAGAAGGGACAAGAAGAATGATTTCAGAAGATTGTGGAATGTTCGTATAAACTCAGCACTTAGAGAAAATGGAATGAGTTATAGCAAATTTATCGGTGCTCTAAAAAAGAAAGGAATAATAATTGATAGAAAGATCCTTGCTGATCTTGCACTCAATAAAAAATCAACTTTCGAAAGAATAATGAAGAACGTCTCCTAAGGGAGGCGTTTTTTCTTTGTGTAATAGACAAAACCAATGAGGGCTCCAAGCGTATCGTTCAACAAATCCTTGATTGTATCAATAAGCTCAATAAAAGTCGGACCGGTAATTCCGGTTAAATATTCAAATATCTCCCAAGAAAACCCAATAATGATAATCGATAGCAAAACATAAAAAAACATCTTTTTATCCTGTACTTCAAGAATACTTAAAATCCAAATAATAATAAGGCTCACCCAAACCCCGCCTAGAAAATGGAGAACGATATCGTACCAATTAAAAAGCCAGTACAAGTAAAGATATATACCAAGAAGATGAAGAACCCAGATTAACAGAAGAGTAACAAACATTTCTTTAAACATTGGCTTCTTGTGCATGAAATAAATTATATCAGACTGATTATTTTTTACTTGACCTGTTCTTAAATCAAAAAACCCGCGCGAGCGGGGTTCTTGATAGGCTATCCAAGAATATTGTCCGCGACATAAAGTCACGTGGATGACCGCAACAAATTGCCAAGGCATTTTGTAATTTAAGTCTTCCTAATAAAAAGGTAATCTAGATAATATTCCGGATAACCTACGTCTATTATACCACCAAAATTTGATGTCAACAGAATCTGTTTAAAACCCAAAATACTTAGGAAAATCCGTCTATTCTAGGATTCCATCCAAGTTTATATCGTAGAGAATCTGTTCTTGAACAATATTGTAATTGATAAGCTCGTCAGGTTTAAACCATAGGTTTATCTCTTGCCCAGCATCGCTAACCGAACTTGAGCAATGCAAAATATTTCTCACTGCTCTGCCATCAGAATCGGATAATTGATAAGAATCTAAGACGTAGTCTCCTCGAATTGTACCAATGTCAGAAGATCTTGGTTCTGTGCTTCCAGTAATTTTTTTCACTATTTCAACTGCGTGAGCTCCTTGCCAAACCATCGCAAGAACCGGTCCGCAGGTCATATATTTTTTCAAAACTCCTAATACCCTATTCCCCGCAGAAACAGGATCCTTATCAGGTGCGATCTTTCCTTCTTTTTCGTAACCTGCAATCGCCTTTTCACCAACTTTTCTTTTCCACTCTGGATCAATCGTATAATGCGTCTCAACCATCTCTTCTGTTGGGACAATCATCTTACACGCTGACATTTTTAAACCAATCCTTTCATATCTTTGTATAACTTCACCTATTAAAGATCTTTGTATACCATCTGGTTTTATAATAACCAAGGTTCTTTCTTTCCACATATAAAACAAATAATTTATTTATAATATTTTGACATTATTTCACGCTCTATCTCTTCTCTTGGCTTACCATATTTTTTCGAAGACTCATCTTTAAGTTCTGCGATAATATGCTCGTTTCCTTCTTTCGGCTTTATGGTTTCAAGATTAAATGGTCTAAGCGGAATACCGTGAGCCAAAAGTCTAACATAGGCATTATGGTTGTCCAAATTCATCAAATCATTCGAAGAAAAAACTGGTTCAAATTGTTTCTCTAGAATTTCAGCATCTTCTGCCCCAACCCTGAAAGATGCAATACTCCCCACATTTCCAAAAACAGCGTCTTTTATTTTTTCATCAAGTTGCTTTATAAACTGATGAGCAATAGTGAGTGATAGTTTATATTTTCTGGCCTCTGAAAGGATAGTTGCAATTGAAGAGGTGGTGACATTTTGAAACTCATCAATATATAAATAGAATGGAGGCAACGATCTTCTGTTTGGCGAATCGACTCGTGATAAAGCGGCCATCAATATTTTGCCCACAATAATTAAACCTATTAAATTTGAATTGATCTCGCCTAATCTTCCTTTTGAAAGATTGACCAATAAAATCTTTTTATTATCCATTACATCTCTCATTCTGAAACTAGATTTTTCCTGAGCAATGATTGGTCTCATTATGTCGTTTGATAAAAAATTATCAAATTTACTCGTGATATAAGGAACTATATTTTGCAAAGACGCTTCTCCCCCCGCCTTTTCTGCGACATCTCTCCAAAACTGAAGAATGATTGGATTCCTAGTCCTTGAAAGTTTCAGAGCTCTAAAATCTTTGTCAGCAAGTACGCGCGAAACCTCAAATAAAGTATTTCCAGAACTTGGATCGTCCATAACAAGCATAACTGCATTTCTAAAATACTGCTCAAACATTGGACCTCCAGCAACTTTCATATCAAAAAGTTTGTCAAAAATTGAGAGCAACTCATTGACGACAAATGTTTTCTGCTCTGGATAATTATCGTCATACTCAAGCATATTGAGAGCCATAGGATATTTGACCGATCCGGGATCAAAATATATAACATCGTCCCTTCTTTCTGCTGGGATATTTGAAAGTATGTCTTCAATAGCATTTCCATGAGGATCAATCATACACACACCTTCCCCTTCTTTGATATCCTGAATAATCATATTTTTTAGTAGACTTGTTTTTCCAGTTCCGGTCTGACCAATTACATAAAAATGTCTCAATCTATCCTCGTCTGTAATAAATATTTTTGTCTCTTCACCTCTGTCTTTGTTTACACCAAGAAGGGTACCTTTTGTTGGAAGTCCTGTCGGCGCTGGTGATGTACCTGACTTGGCCCTTCTTAATCTTGCCCCTGATTCAATTGGTGCTCCAGGGAAATGAACCATCGTTGATAATTCCGAAAGTGACAAAGGAATAATTGGGTCTTTACTTATTTTTCTAAAACTAAAGTCACTAAACATTTTATTTAATCCTGAACCTTCTAGTCTCTTGAATTTGATACTATTTCCTTTTGTATTTTGAAACTGATTGAAAGATGATTCGAGATGAGACAACAATTCCCCCGCACGGTTTCTGTTTTCTGCCGAAACTGCTATTCTAATATTCGTCGCCACTATCGGTGAGGATGTCTTTTTTGCAACTTGTTCTATCAAATCTTGGTCAATTTGAGGAGTTTCGTTCTCATCTTTCTTCTTCCCTGAAGAACCACTAAAAATAATACTTTTAGCTTCATCCAAGAGTTCGTCCATCGCTGAGTGATATATTTTTAAGGCCTTACTAGGTTTTTCGCCTTTTTTTAATTGTTTTAATGCCTGATTATATTTGGAATTATAGTAGTCACCGCTAGGTTTTATTACAAACTGGACTGATGCTCCTTCCCCAATTTTCTCAATTTTAGAAAAAGCATTAAGAATCAAATTCAAAGGATCGTGATCAAATTCTTCGTATGTCCTTATCGGAAAAACTTCCTTGTTAGAAAAAGAACCGACCGAACCGAGTGACACACCGTCGTTGCTAAAAATATTATAGTCTTCTTTTCTTTCAAAAATTTTAGCTTTTGGAAAAACAGAAATTACATTTTTTTCAAACAAAGCAACCGCTTTATCTGGGACTGCAACATAAAAGCTGTATTCCTCAGTTCCGTTGGGCACGGCGATCTCAATAGTAAAATGGGGATCACTTTTCATTCCAACGCTTTCTCTCAGATTCAACAGTCCTGAATAAAACTGATCCATCTTTGAAACAAATTCTTTTAATGGCTTATTTCCCTCATCTTTTGAAGCTTCGGGTAGATTAACCTCAAATAGTGTGTACTTAAGACTTTTATAAACTGGATCTTTTTCTGTTAGACCATAGGTTGAAAAACCTTCTTTGATATACTCAACTAAGAACCTATGAAAATCATCCTCAATGTGTGGATTTTTCATTCGAGAAGCGAAATCTAGTGCATTTTTTATTCCCTTCTCTTCCATAATGGCTAAAAGTTCTGCCATTACTTCATCGTGACTTTCTGGAGGTAAATCAAGAACCACACCTTCAATCCTTGTGTGATTTAGGCGATAATCCTCATGCAGTATTGTCTCAGGTGCCTTTTGATATTCAACAACCTCTTCTTTAATAATACCTTCCCTATCAGGAGTAGTTCCCCTTTTTTCAATTTCTTTTTCTCGCTCCTTTACACGCTCACGTAAATACTCAAGCTCTTCTTCAGTAGAACTAAATTGTTTTTCAGTTTTAGAAAAAACTTCCATATAATAATTATAATACGAAAAGATGATAATTTATATTCCAAATAAGTGTCTGTGCAAATTATAGGTATCGCCGTGTTTTAGTAAACCTAAATATGAAGCCCTGCTTTCCTGAGATAATGGTTCGCTTGTCATTTTAATAACTCTACTCTTTGTTGTTGTCCTTAACGTCCTATGATTTGGAAAATGCACCCACCCGAGGTAATCAACACCTGATGCAAAGGTGCGTATATGCACCTTGTTTGGATGAAGAAATAACTTCAAGTTATTATCTAAAAAGTTAGAGATTGGAGATAATAAACTTTCTAATTTCAATTTATCTTCTGACAATATAATAAAATCGTCCGCATACCGAATGTAATATTTAATTTTCAAGTTTCGCTTCACAGAATGATCAAATTCATTCATATAAACATTTACAAATAACTGGCTTGTGAGATTCCCGAGTGGTAAACCGACTCGCATTATATCTTTCGTATTAAAACTGCCAATAATATTTCTGAGCAAACCTAAAACGTCTTCATCGCCAATATATTTACCTAAAATATTTAACAGAATCTCATGATCAATATTTGCAAAAAACTTTCTAATATCACATTTCAGCACCCAACAGGTTCTTGTATTATTTTTTGAAACCTTGCGAAAATAATTTCTAAATCTATTCATCGCTCTGTGTGTCCCCTTTCCTACTCGACATGAATACGAGTCAAAGATGAATTTCTTTTCAAAATATGGTTGCAATATTCTGCACAAAGCATGATGAAGCAATCTGTCGCGAACTGAAGCCTTGTGAATATCTCTGGGTTTCGGGTCATTTATTTTGAATGATTCGTACCCGCCATGCCTGTATGCCTTATCGAGCAAATCCTTATGCAAACTCAAAATATTATCCATTAAATTCAATGAAAACTCCGCCACATCCTTTCTTTTCCTCTTACCTCTCAAGAATTCGCACCACGAAATAAGCAGATTTTCCAAAGATATGATATCTTTGTATTTAATATGGCACGCGATTTTAACTCTCTCTCTCTCTCTCTCTCTCGGTAACGCCACAGTCATCGCGAGAATCAAAGAGGGATATTTGATTTGGATTGACATCTCCCGTCATATTCCAAGAGATAACCGATACACGATTGGTGTCAAAATTGAAAACAAATTTCTTGATTTATTAGAAAACATATATATAACCTATTTTACATCATCAGAAGCCAAGAAAATCAAGATATCAGAATGTATTTTGATGCTGGACACTCTTAAATTTATTATTTCAATTTCTTGGGAAGCAAAACTTATTCCCAACAGTCATTTTGAAACCATATTGCTTAAACTGGACGAAGTCGGCAAAATACTCGGCGGTTGGAAGAAAAGTCTTGATAATCAAATCAAGAAAAACCGCACTTTGTAATTCGAGTGCGGAAAAAGTAAACAATTTTCGAGGAAAACAAAACGATTGTCAGCATTCCACCCGTTGTCGGGCTTAGCCCAATTGTTGTCGAGCCACAAACCATCGTCATTAAGATTCAGGTTGAACACGTTCGGATTGTCGTTCCGGTCGGAAATCGTATGCGATGCCATCCATGCCACCGCCGATTTGAGCGCGTAAACACAAAAATTCGGCTGTATTTTATTTCGGATCGTAAATCCGCCAGCACCGCATACCAAATATATTTCTTTTTTTGCATAACACATTCCCTCTGTTTCAAGCCTTGACCGGAAACACTCTCAAAATGTATTTGCAGAAATGATTTCAGAAAGCCTTGACCGTCTGATTAATCAAATCGATATTATTCTATCAAGTTCCCGCCAAAATTTGCCAATAAATCTTGGCGGGAAGTGTCTAAGCGACTAAGTATCGAAAAAAACAAAGTTTTTAAGTGCTTAAGTTTTCTTTGCGAGGAAAACAAAACGATTGCCAGCATGCCACCCGCGGTCGGGCTCAGCCCAAGCGCTGTCGAGCCACAAACCATCGCCATTAAGATCCAGGCCGAACACGTCCGGACTGCCGCGCCGGTCGGAAATCTGTTTCATAGCAATCATTTTCCAGTCTCCGCCTTCATACTGAAGGCGGAGTTGCGGACCAACTTCTGCAGGGCAGAGTTCAAGACCTAGTTCTTTGGCTTTCGCATATATTTCGTCAGTTGTCGTACCATCCTTGAGTCCAAGCTCTCCGACAGTAAACTGCACAAGTTCATATCTTTCTTGTTTTCCGGAAAATTCGGTTTTGTATAAAATATCTCTAGAGTAATCTCCAATATTAATACCATTTTCTTTTAGTCTTTTCTCCGCTTCTTCTGGAGTCTTTAGACTCGGGTCAGTTTCTAAAGTTCTCATGAAGACTTTTTCGTCCGGAAAAGCAGAATAGAAGTGTTCTGTGTTAAATGGTTCCCCCGTCTTCCCCTCGATCTGCTTGATTTTCTCTTTGATTTCTCTGTAAACAGTCGGATTCCACTCGCCAATGTATACTTCTGTATTTTCAGCTATTTCGCTCGAGTTTCTGGCAATTTCTTCTGGAGTTGTTGATATATTTTCAACGATTTTAATAATTTTCGAAATATCTTCTTTCGAAGTGTTTTCTGTTACTTTCGGCAGGTTGTATTTGATTACAAAAGTGTTTTCGTTTGAATCAAAATCTCTAAAATGCACTTCTCCATTTTCAGTTAAGATATGTTCAGGTTTGACTTCAATTTTGCTTGTCTCGCTTGGATTGATTTTAGTAAAATTCCTTTGCTCTCCATTGTCGTGCCTTGTTTCTTTGAGTTTCTTAAGTATCTCAACTATTTGAGGAAAATGTGGTTCTGTTCCTTGAAGCAGTTTGTCTCTCTCCCCTTTGATCTGGAGTATCATCTTTCTTCTTGTGTCATATTCGATTGTGTAGAGAGATTCGTGGGTTTTTGTGTCTTTGATTGAAAGAATTTCAATATCTCCTTTAATCATTTTGTTTATGTATGAATCACTTGTACCGACACAGTGTGATAGATACTGTGATTCTTGTTCCAAGTGAGGCATATTGAGAAGTCTAGCCATGTAGTATTTACCATCTTGTGATTGGAAGAGGGCTTCATATGGATTGTATTCGTTTTTGTTTGTTTGTTCTGCTTTTTGGCGTCTTTGTTCTGCAATTTTGAGAAGAGTTTTTTGTTCATGAAGTTCAAGTAATCTGTGAAGACCTCCTTTTGGTTTGTCTAGGAATGATGGGGTTTCAATGATAGCGTCATATAGAGTGTTTAGGTCTATTGAGTTGTCTCTTTGAAGGAATCTGGCTAATTTGAGTTTGAGTATTGATTTTTGGGTATCTGTGAGATTTTGGATTCTTGATTCCAGACTTTTGTATGAACTTTCGAACATCATTTGTTTGCTCTCATTTAAGGTGCTCTTGGTTTTTTCGGTTTCTTTCTGTATTTGATCTAGCACTTTAGCTTGAAAAGCCTCAATCATTTTCTGCTTTTTTGTGTTCTCGTCTTCTTTTGTGTCTGCGAGGTCAAGTTCAAAGAAATCCGCTGATATACCTCCATGTGTGTCTGTCCTCTGACGATTAAACCCAAAACGTTTGGAAACTTTGTTTAGTCTTGGATTGAATCCATGAAACGATATTTTTTGGTATCCAAGTTTCTTGGCTTCGTCTAAAAGATTTGGAAGAAAAGCAAAAATGCTTTCCCCAGTGCTTCCATTTGTTGAGAAGTATTTTACATACGCTTCACTAGGTTTGAGATCTGTGAAGGCAAGATAACCTGTGATATTCCCTTCCTCATCTTTCCAAATTTTATTTAGAGGATGGTTCTGTTCGAGCGTGGCTATTACATCCCTCGATTGCATTGAGAGGGCTTCTTCGGGTACAAAGTCTGTGGATAGAGTGATAGATTCTATTTGTTGCTTGTCTTTGTCCGTGAGAGAGAGTTCTTCCTTTGGTTTCTCTTTAGTGGATAGTTTGGTTTCTAGAGGTTGAGGTTTTTCGGGAGTCATGATGAAGGTATTGTATCAAAAAGATTAAATTTTCTCTAATCCGTCAAAATTATCGGTCCGTTCTTTGTAATTGCTATTGTATGTTCAAAGTGAGCATTAAGAGAACCATCTTTTGTGCTGTATGTGTATCCATCTTTTTCTAATTTAACCTCACCTGAACCAAGAGAAAACATTGGCTCTATCGCAATCACCAGTCCTTCTTCAAGCTTTTCGCCCTGCCCTTTTTTGCCCCAGTTTGGCACATAGGGATCTTCGTGGACTTTATATCCTACTCCGTGACCAGAAAGACCTTCAATAATTCCGTAATTATTTTTTTCTGCAATTTTTTCTATTGCATTCCCTATATCACCGACAAACCTACCGATTTTTGCCATTTTTATTCCATCATTAAGTGCTTTCTTTGTATCTTCCAATAGTTTTATAACTTTTTTATCTACACTTCCTACAGGAATAGTTATCGCAGAATCCGTAATTAATCCTTTGTATTTAAACCCAAGGTCAAGGGACACAACATCTCCTTCTTTTAATATTTTAGGATTCTCGTTTGGGATCCCGTGTATAACCTCACTGTTTATTGAAACACAGATTGAAGCAGGAAAAGGTCTATTTGCTCCATAGGGTCTGTAGCCAAGAAACGCCGGTTCGCCCCCTTCCCTCTCTATCATTTCCCTGGCCCACTCATCAATCTCTTTTGTTGAAGTTCCAACGCTAATTTTTTTACCTAAATATTTTAAAGTATTAGAAAGTTTGCTTCCCCCTTCCTTCAATATATTTATCTCTTCTTTTGTCTTTAACTTAATCAAAAAAGTTTCTTTATTAATTCTTCGTGGATCTCTTCTATTTCATTTTCTCCATTTATCTCCACAAATTTATATTTACCATTATTTCTCAAATATTCAATCACAGGCAAAACATCGGTCTCAAACCAATCAAGCCTTTTCTCAACTTCTTTAGGGTCTTTGTCATCCATGCGATGCCTATCTTCAAGCCTCCGTTTTGCCTCATCTCTCGAGATGTTTATATGAACAATTGTTGGTTTCTCATACCCATAAAAATCAAAAGCTGTCTCGAGGACATGTGCTTCTTCAAGCTTTCTTGGCGTTCCATCAATAACAAGGTCTTCATCACCTTTCAAATTTTCAATCATCAAATGTGACCAAACCCAGACTGCAAGAAATTCTGGTTGAAGTTTGCCATTTTTATAAATATCACTTGAAAGTTTGCTCGAATATGAGCTACCATCTATAAATTTCCTAAAATTCTCTCCTGATTCAAGGTAATAAACTTGCCTATCTATCTTTTTTAGATAATCAACAATAAGTCCAGCCTGTGTTCCCTTTCCACAACCAGATCTTCCTATAAAAACATACGTATTTTTCATAAAATGATTGTAGCATAAAATTGACTTATACCTTAGAAAGTGCAAACATAGCGGGTAGAATCAACAAAAGGAATGTTCGATGCCAAGATACAGAGTGAAAGCCACATATGATATGGGTATGTCTATGGGAAGCGAAACATATGAATTTGAAGCAAAAAATGACAAGGCCGCAAAAGCGCACCTAAGGAGAAAAAGGGGTGGATGGCTCGACGTGCACAAAAGAGGGGTCGATTTCGATATGAGCACACTTGCACGAGTGATTGGACGAAAATAAAAACAGCAATAAGCTGTTTTTTATTATATAATATTTATAAAAGTATTAGATAATACTTTTAATACTCCCTCATTGTTATCTGTGCCTCGATTCTTTTTACAATATCAATCACAACTGAGACAACGATTAGTAATGCGGTTCCTCCGATAGACAGAGCTGAGATTCCAGTGACGTTTTGCATAATTACAGGCAAAACTGCGATAAATCCAAGGAAAAGGGCTCCAACAAGCGTAATCCTAGTGATAATTCTTGATAGATGGTCTGATGTTGATCTTCCTGGTCTTACTCCTGGGATAAAAGCTCCGCTTTTCTGCAAATTATCAGAAATTGCATTTGGGTCGAAAGTCACTGCTGTATAGAAATATGTAAACGCAACTACAAGAATAAAGTAGAACGCTCCATGGAATATCGGGTTATTTAAAACTGAAAGTATAGAATTGACTATATTTACAAAATCTCCACCAACAAAAGATCCGAGAAAATTAAAGACCATTTGTGGAAGTAATAATATGGACAATGCAAAGATTATCGGAATAACTCCTGCTTGATTTAATCTAAGTGGCAAATATGTAGACATACCTCCATAGACTCTTTGACCTCTTACTCTTTTTGCATAAGTAACTGGAATCGGTCTTTCTGCCTCTGTAATCACAACAACACCCCAAACAATAAGAACGCCAACAAATACAAATCCGATATATAAAGGAATTTGTGATACATCAAAAGTGAAAATCATTTGACTTAAGACAACTGGTATTCTTGAGACTATACCTGCAAAGATAAGGAGGGAGACACCGTTACCAATTCCATATTCTGAAATAAGCTCACCAAGCCACATCAAGAGAAGCGAGCCAGCAGTAATTACAATAATGTTTACTGCGCTATCAAAAGCAGAGAGCGAACTAACGATTCCTTGTCGCTCAAGTAAAACCATAAAACCAAGGGCCTGCACAATTGCTAGAGGAACGGTCAAAAGTCTAGCGTACTGCATAAACTTCTGTTTTCCCATATCTCCCTCTTCGTGGTACATCGCCTTCAATTTATCTGACATCATTGTCAAAAGTTGCATGATGATAGAAGCAGTAATATAAGGACCGACTCCAAGCATAATTATTGAAAGTCCTGACAATCCTCCACCAGAAAAGATATTCATCAAACCAAAGAATTGATTATTTGAAAAGAATTGTTCAAGAGCAAGAACGTTTACTCCTGGGATTGGAATAGCTGCGAGAATTCTAAAAACGACAAGAATACCGAAAACAAAAAGAATTCTCTTTCTCAAAATACTATCTGCAAATAAAAGTTTAATTTTTTCTATAAAGCTATTCATTCTAGCCTATTTTACCACCAGCTTTTTTTATTTTCTCTGATGCTGGTGCTGAGATCTCACAATCTTTTACGACAATTTTCTTTGTTATTTCTCCCGTACCAAGAATTTTTACTATTGGTAGCTCTCCTTTCTTTGTTCTTAGAACTTTTTTCTCAACTAATGTTATCGGGCTTACCTCTTCCCCATCTTTAAAAACTTTCTCAATAAAATCTAGATTGACTGGTGATGGTTTTTGTCTAAAACTCTGAAAAATGTTTTTTCCTCGTCCTCTTAATTTTGGAATCTTTTTAATGATATCCCTCATTTCTGGTCTAAGTTTTCTACCAGATCTTGCCTTCTGACCTTTAGTACCCTTACCAGAAGTCTTTCCTCTTTTTCCTCCTCTACCGATAATTTTTTTATCTTTGTTCTTTGTATTCTTTTTTAGTTGATGAATTTGCATGTTCCTCGGAATTATTTTTGTTTTTTATCACTAGATTTCCTCATAACAACTCTATTGAATTCACTCAATGCTTTAAGGGCTGCGCGTGCAATATTTAGTTTGTTCTTGCTTCCAGAAAGAATCTTGACGTTGATGTTGTTTATGCCGGCAAGCTCAAGAACATCTCTAACTGCGCTTCCTGCAACAGTTCCTCTTCCTGGAGCTGGTCGCATTACAAGCTCTGCACTTGAATACTTTACCTGAACATCGTGCGGTATCATTTTGTTTTCATTTAGAGATACTTTTACTAGATGTTTCTTTGCGTCACGGACAGCCTTATCAATAGCGAGAGCTGTATCTCCAGCCTTTCCAGTTCCAACACCAACAGATCCTTTTCTATCTCCAAGAACAAGCGCAACAGAGAAACTAAATCTTCTTCCTCCAGAAGAAACTCTGGTTACCCTTCTAATATTTATTATTTTTTGTGAAAATTCTGATCTTGGCTTATCAGATCGTGATCCTCTTTTTGAAGATCTTCGAGCCTGTTTAGCAGATCTGAAATCATTTTTAGGCTTTACATTAACAGACGAAGCAGGAACTGCAACTCCCTCAGTTTTAACTTCGGTCTCCTTTGGTGTATCGTTTTTTATTACTGTTTCTTCGCTCATATTATTAAAATTCTAAACCATTCTGTCTTGCTTCATCAGCAAGAGCTTTAATTTTACCTGAATAAAGAAAGCCTCCTCTATCAAAAACAACCTTACTGATCTTGTTCTTTTTCGCGACACTTGCAATTTCTGCACCGATTTTCTTTGCATTTACAACAGTATTTCCTTTTAATTTCATTCCTTTTGTAGAAACAGCAGCTATTGTTTCATTCTTATTATCATTTATTAGCTGAGCATAGATTCCTGTATTTGATTTGTATACAGCAAGTCGTGGTCTCTCCTCTGTACCAAAAATCTTTGCCCTTACTCTTCGGTGCCTTGATTGTCTTTTTTCTGTTTTTGGATTCATTTTTGACATAGTTTTATCCAGTTACAGCTTTCTTACCTTGTTTCCTTCTAATTATTTCGTCTGAATATCTGATTCCTTTTCCTTTGTAAGGTTCTGGTTTTTTTACATCTCTTATTTTTGCAGAAAATTGTCCAACTAAATCTTTATCAATTCCAGTAATTGTCATCTCGCTTTTCTCAACAACAACATTTATACCATCTGGAATTTGAATACTTACTGGGTGTGAGAAGCCGACATTTAAGACAATCTCCTTACCTCTTACCTCATATTTATAACCAACTCCTTCAATAATCAATTTTTTGACATATGGAGTATTAACACCCAAAACCATATTTCTTACTTTTGCAGCCATTGTTCCCCAAAGCTTTTTATGTTTTGGCTCGTCTCCTCTAGGTATAAAAATTACTTTATTGTTTTCAACTTTAATTTCAATTTCTTTAGCAATATCTAGAGCAAGCTCCCCTTTTGGACCTTTTACTTTCAAAATATCTCCCTCAACTGTAATTTGAGTTCCGTTTGGTATTTCTATTCCTGTTTTACCTAGTCTAGACATAATATTATTTACCAAATTTGAAATAAAACTTCTCCACCAACGCCGAGTTTTCTTGCTTGCCTATCTGATATCACTCCCTCTGGAGTGGAGATCACAGAAACACCGTACCCTTTTTTTACCGACCTTAGTTCCTTTGCTCCTTTGTAAATTCTCTTTGATTGATGTGAGACTCTCTTCACACCTCTTATTTTTGACAATCCATCCTCAAGATAAGAAAGTTTGATTTCCAAAGCTTTTTTTGTTTTATCCCCCTTCTTCTCAAATGAAGAAATAAAACCTTCTTTCTCGAGAACTTTCGCAATGTTTTCTAAAATATTTGAATGTGGCACAGAAACAACATCAATACGAGCGATAGCGCTTGTCTTTAACTTATTTATGAAATTTGCAATTGAATCGCCTACCATGAAGATTTCTTAATACCTGGGATTTTGCCCTCATTTGCTAATTCTCTAAATTTGATCCTTGATAGACCAAAATCTCTAATATAACCTCTCGCCCGACCTGTAAATTCACACCTATTCTTGTATCTTGTTGGTGATGAGTTTTTTGGAAGTTTTTGTAGACCGATATAATCTCCAGCCTTTTTCAAAGCGGCACGCTTTGCTGCGTACTTTTGAATTAATTTTCTTCTTTTTTCATTTCTGGCTAATGCCGATTTCTTTGCCATATTAGTTAGAAAAAAGCTCTACCGAGCTTCTTTGAAGACTATCAAAATAGCTCCTAAATGTCAAAACTACTTTACCTCCTTCATTGGGAAGCCCAAAAACTTGATAAAATCCAATGTTTCAGCCTTATTTTTTGAGGTTGTAACAATCGTAATCCCCATACCAAAGACATTTCTCAATTCCTCATCAGAAGTTTCAGGGAAGATTGTATGTTCCTTTATTCCAATCGTTACATTCCCAATATCATCAATACATTTTGGATCTATTCCTCTAAAGTCCTTTGTTCTTGGAAAAGCAAGGTGAATCAGTCTATCCAAAAAATCGTACATTTTTGAACCTCTTAATGTAACTTGATATCCAGAGACATCACCCTCTCTTGATTTGAATCCCGCAATAGATTTTTTAGCTAGTCTTGCGTTAGACTTTTGACCGGTTATTTTTGTTAATCCAGCCTCAATAACTTTCACTTTCTCTTTATCTTTGACTGAACCTACACCAGATCCAACAGAAACTTTAACCAATCTTGGTGCTTGCATCACATTTGAATAACCATATTTACCTTTTAAGGCTTCAAATACTTTTTTTTCTTTTTTCTTTACTGACTCAAACATATTAATTGTTTATTGCTACTCCACTCTTTCTTGAGATCCTTGTTTTTTTACCTGCTTCTATTTTGTAACCAACTCTAGTTGGTTTTTTTGTCTTAGGATCAATCAAAGAAACATTTGATACACTGATTGGCGAAGCAACATCGATTACTTGACCCTTTTGTCCCTGCTTTCTTGGTTTTTCGTGTCTTTTCCTTAGATTTATACCCTCAACAACAACCTTTCCAATTCTTGGAAAAGATTTCACGACTTTGCCAGTCTTGCCTTTATCTTTTCCTGTAATAACTATTATATTGTCGCCTTTTCTAATATTCATAATGTTTATACTATCTCAGATGCTAAAGAGATTATTTTTTGATAACCCTTATCCGCAAGTTCTCTTGGAATAGGACCGAATACTCTGTTCGCGATTGGCTCTGGGTTTTCTTTACCGATTATCACAACTGCATTCTCATCAAATCTAATGTATGATCCGTCTGCCCTCCTTGTTGGTTGTTGCTGTCTAACGACAACAGCTCTCAAAACATCCTTCTTTTTTATCTGTTTTCTTGGTTCAGCTTTTTGAACAGAAAGAACAACAACATCACCAATCTTTGCGTATCTCTTTTTAGATCCACCAGGCACTTTGAATATTCTGCCAATCTTGGCCCCTGAATTGTCTGCTATTTGAACTATACTTCTTGGTTGAATCATGTTTTTAAATTATAGTGAATCTTTTATCTTTTGATATTGGCCTGCATTCTCTGATAGAAACAGTCTCTCCTATCTTTTTGGTATTACCAGCATCGTGCGCCTTGTATCTTTTTCTAGACTTAATATATTTTTCATACTTTGGATGTCTTGTGTAGTTTTGTATTTCTACAACAACAGTATCCTTCATCTTGTCAGAGACGACTTTTCCAGTGAAAACTTTTCCTTTTTTTACAATCTGATCTTTCATAAATTATTTTGATAATATTGCCTTTGAATTTATTAAAGTCAATATTCGAGCTATTTCTTTCTTTATTTTCTCACCTTCTTTTGTATTTCTTGTCCTTCCGCCAGCAACACTATATCTAAAAGCCCTTAGTGCTTCTCTTTTGTCAGCAAGTATCTTTCTCAATTCTTTTTCGTTTTTTGCTTTTAGGTCTTTCATATTACATTCTGGTTACAACCTTCGTTTTTATCGGTAACTTCGCACCCCCCTTTCTAAGTGCCTCTCTTGCCACATCATCCGGAGCACCATCGACTTCAAAAATAATCCTTCCCGGTCTTACAGCGCAACAATATCCTTGCACCTCTCCTTTTCCTTTACCCATCTTTACTTCTGCTGGTTTTGAAGTAAAAGGTCTGTCTGGAAAAACTCTAATCCAAACTCTCCCCGTCTTTCCAAGAGCTCTTGTTAACGCTTTTCTTGCAGCCTCTATTTGCTTTGATTCGATCCTTTCAGCAGTCAACGCTTTCAATCCATGTGAACCAAAAGAAACCTTTGTTCCTCTTGTATCTGCGGTAACCTTGATAGGATTTTTCCTAGCAGTTTGCCATTTTCTGAATTTTGCTTTTTTAGGGAATAGTGACATGTTAGTTTATTATTTTGCTGAATTCTTTTTATCAAAAACTAATCCTCTGTATATCCAAACTTTGATTCCGATATTTCCATAAGGAAGTGCAGCTTCGTATCTAGCAAAATCAATATCAGCTCGCAGAGTTTGAAGTGGAATTCTTCCCTTTTTCAACTCCTCTCTTCTTGCCATATCAGCTCCACCAAGTCTTCCTGATAATTTTATTCTTACTCCTTGGACGTCTCTGTTCGCGATAACTTTATCAACTGTTTGTTTAAGAATTCTTCTGAAAGGCATTCTTTTCTCGAGACCTTCAGCAACCATTTGAGCAACAATAAGGGCGTTTGATTCAGGAGATCTTATTTCCTCAATATCAAGTTTAATTTCTTGACCTTCCTTTACCAATTTACCTTTCTTCAAGATAGTTTCAATTTCTTCTCTGAGTTTAGCAACACCCTCTCCACTTCTTCCAATAATTAATCCGGGTCGTGATGTTCTGATTATAACTTTTACTACTTTCTCGCTGCTTTCAATATCGACAGATCCAACGTGGAGTCCTCTAAGCTTTTTATCTAAATGCTCTCTAATAGTTATATCTCTCTTGAGATTTTTTTTGTATTTTGAGCCCACTGCAAACCACCTAGACTTCCAGTCTTTAATTATTCCCAATCTATGTGCGTATGGATGGACAGAATGACTCATATTATTTATTTACCTCTTTTTTTAATGGTTTTAAACTTTTCTTTTTCCCCTTCTTTACTGGAGCCTCGTCGGTCAATTCAAGTGTTAGTTTACTTGTTTTCTTTCTGATAGGAGCTGACGAACCTCTTGATCGTTGTCTAAATCTCATCATGACATAACCTTGGTCTACTCTTAGGCTTTTCACATATAAAGAGTCTTTTTCTAATGAATAATTTTCTTTTGCATTTGCAACCCCAGATTCTATCATTTTTTTGATTTCACCAGATGCTTTTTTTGGCAAAAAAACTAATTCATCAAGAACATCTGTAACTTTTTTACCCTTAACAAAATCAGCCACAAGTCTAACTTTTCTTGGAGATTGTCTGTAGTTATTTAGTTTGGACTTAATGACTGTCATAAAATATTATTTTTTATCTTCGGTAGATGCTTTTGCTGACTTTGCTGCAGCGATTTCGGCTTCTTTCTTTTGCATTTCAATCTCTTTCTGCATCTTTCCTCCGTGTTTGACGAATTTTCTAGTTAATGAAAACTCACCTAGTCTGTGACCAACCATATCTTCTGTAACCAATACTGAAATATGCTCTCTGCCATTATGAACACCGAAAGTGAAACCAACCATTTCTGGTGAGATCTGAGAGCTTCTTGCCCATGTCTTAATAACACCGGCTTCTTGCGGTCTTTTACCAGCTATTTTTTTTAATAGCTTTTCGTATACATATGGTCCTTTCTTTAGTGATCTCGTCATTGATTTAAAAATCTGTCCTCCGACAGACGATTTGAGAATCTTACCCGAAATTAGTTTTTGTGTCAATTAATGACCGAACAAAATAATTCCATCTTGACAAACACATAAAACGGGTGTACAATCCTTTT
>CAZOXE010000002.1:0-16011 GCA_964583835.1 uncultured Candidatus Saccharibacteria bacterium
TAGATTTTACCCCTTTCTTACTTGTATTAGTAGACATTTTGGAAATCTTACTTTTTTGATTTCCGATGATCTCAAAAGTAAATTCATTTTCCTTTCCAAGAGTAACTTTTATTGTCGTACCCTTTATTACACCCTGTGAAATTATTAAATGTGCAATTGGATTCAAAATTTTATTTTGAATTACTCTTCTAACCGGTCTTGCACCATAATGAGGATCATAACCTTCTTTGGCTAGGAACTCTTTTGCTCTTTCATCAAATACAATTTTGATGTCCTTATCTTCAAGTCTTTTAACAATTTCGCTTATCTGCAATTCAACAATTTTTGAAACGGCGGTTTTACTCAAAATGTCAAAGATAACAATCTCATCCAGTCTGTTAAGAAATTCTGGCCTAAAACTATCTTTTAGACTTGCCATTACTTTTTCTTTTGCAGATTCATATTTTTCATTATCGCTTGCTTTACCGCTTGCAAAGCCAATGCTTTGCATTTTATCGATATGCTCAGCACCAATATTTGAAGTCAAAATTACTACTGTGTTCTTAAAATTCACAGTCCTACCTTTTGCGTCAGTCAATTGGCCATTATCAAGTACCTGTAAAAGAATATTAAATACCTCCGGATGAGCTTTCTCAATTTCATCAAATAAAATCACTGAATATGGTCTATGTCTTACAAGTTCTGCAAGAGCCCCGCCTTCTTCATAACCAACATAACCCGGGGGTGCGCCAATTATTTTCGAAACAGAATGTTTCTCCATATACTCGGACATATCAACTCTAATCAAAGATTTCTCGTCATTAAACATAAATTCAGCAAGAGCCTTTGTGAGCTCGGTCTTACCAACTCCTGTTGGACCAAGAAAAATAAATGAACCAATCGGCCTATGCGGATCTGCAATTCCTGCTCGTGATCTTTTTATAGTGTCAGAGACTTTCTTGACAGCGTTATCTTGACCAATAATTCTTCTCTTAAGTTCATCCTCCATTCTAGAAAGTTTTGAAATTTCTTCTTCTAGCATCTTGCTTACAGGAACACCTGTCCATCTTGAGACAACGTCAGCAATGTCTCCTTCGGTAATCTCCTCTCTCAAAATTCTTCTTGAGCTTTGAAGCTTCTTAAGTCTTTTAGTTTTTTGATCAAGTTCTTTTTCAAGTTGTGGAATTCTTCCATATCGTAGTTCGGCTGCTCTAGCGAGGTCTGATTTCACTTCTGCAGATTCTGCCTCAATTCTGAAACTTTCCAAATCTTTCTTGATTTCTTTTATTCTTAGAAGAGTTTCTTTTTCATTTTTCCATTTTAATTCAATTTCTCGTGTTTTCTCCTTCAAATCCGCAATTTCTTTTTCAATTTTCCTTATCTGAGCCTTTGCTTGTTTAGAAGTTTCTGCTTCTTTTTTTAGCGCTTCTTTCTCAATCTCAAATCTCATTACCTTTCTGTGGGTTTCTTCAAGAATTGGTGGCATACTTTCAAGTGAAATTCGAAGTGACGAAGCAGCTTCGTCAATTAAATCGACTGCTTTGTCTGGCAAAAATCTATCAGAAATATATCTCGCACTTAAATGCACAGATGAAAGAATTGCATCATCAGTAATTCGCACGCCATGATATAACTCATATCTCTCTTTTAGACCTCTCAATATCGCTACTGCATCATCAAGACTTGGCTCAGCAACATGGACGGGTTGGAATCTTCTTGTAAGTGCTGGATCCTTTTCAATATGCTTTTGGTATTCTCTCAATGTTGTAGCTCCAATTGCCCTAAGTTCTCCACGGGCAAGAGCTGGCTTCAACATATTTGAAGCATCAAGAGACCCTTCAGATGCGCCGGCTCCCACTATTGTGTGAATTTCATCAATAAACAAAATCACATTACCTCCGGATCTTTCTATTTCTTTTAAAATATTTTTTAACCTCTCTTCAAATTCGCCCCTATATTTTGTTCCAGCAATAAGCGAACCCATATCAAGAGAAACTAGTTCCTTACCCTTTAGAGTCTCAGGAACATCGCCAGACGCCATTCTATTTGCAAGACCTTCAACTATCGCCGTCTTACCTACTCCGGCTTCTCCAATTAAAATAGGATTATTCTTTGTTCTTCTTGAAAGAATTTGGATTATCCTATTTATTTCAACATCTCGACCAATTACAGGGTCAAGCTTATTTTCACTCGCAAGCTTTGTGAGACTTCTTGTGTATTTAAGCAGAGATTTCAAAGGCTTTGGGCCTGCGGTATCGCTCACATTACTTTGCTTTAATTCTTTTACTATCTCTAACACAGTCTCTTTATCAATATTAAACTTGGCTAGAATTTCTCTTGCAGGACTAGACACATCAAACATCGCAATAAAAATGTGTTCTGTAGATACATATTTATCTTTCATTTTTTGAGCAATGCGAACAGATTGTTCAATCACTTGGCCAAGCTCAGGTGTAAGATACATTTGCATTGTCTGTGAAAGGATTTGAGAATGATCTTGATTTGAATCAAGAGCTTCAAGTAAAGTGTCAGTCAAAAGAATGGAGTCTATTTCAAACTTATCTAAAACTGACGCGACCATACTTTCTTCCTGCATAATAAGTGCAGTTAAAAGATGTAAAGGATTAACATAGTTTTGTCCTCTTTCTACTGCGAGCTCGTGGGCTCTCTTGATTGCTTCTTTTGATTTAGATGTGAAATTATTAAATGGCAACATAATACAACGTTACAATATTAATTATGTTTGTCAACCTATAACCTTACTCAGTTTTTGTTGTGCTTCCAGGATTAAATATTTCAGAGAATGATGATTTTACAACGTTTATTGGCAGATATCTACTTGTTCCAAGCGACCCAACTTTTATACCGATAAGGTCGCCTCTAAGGTTTATGAGCGGGCTTCCCTGTTCAATACTTGATAATTTAATTGTTGTGTCAATTCCAAGATATTTTTGAGTCTCTTCGTCGGAACTTGGCTCATATAGAGTTGAAATTATTCCAATGTCTACTAAGTTAGTTTCTTTCCCTCCAATCGAGATTACGCTTTGTCCTAATTGGAGATTGTCCGAGCTTCCCATAATCGCGGAGTTAAATGTTATTTGCTCGCCCGATTCTATAATTGGTTTGATAATTGCTACACCAGATTTTGTTTCCTTTACAGTCAATGTTAAGTCTGTACCATCGCTCATCACTCCTTTGTATTTTGCCCCGTTTCCATTAGCAAGAATTCCGCTATCGGCGATTATTGTTCCATTGCCATCAACGATGACACCAAGTCCAAGATAAAATGAATTGTCATCCTTAATCCTCACAAGACTTTTTGAATTTTTTGAGACGGCATCAATTGTCAAATCTTCTTGATTTACAACAACAGTTTCAACCTCTCTTACAACTTTAGGCTCTCCTTCAACCGGAACAATAGTCTCCACGGTTCTCTCTACAACTCTATTTATCGTTTGAGTTACCCCCTCAGGAGCTTGTTCAAGTAAAGAAACCGTTGTAATTCCCGTCGCGATCGAAACAACAAAACTTACAAGTAGTGTTAATAAAATAACTTGTTGTGTATTTAGATCATTCATACCACGAATTGTATCATAAATTTTAATCTAATAACAAATTAATTTTAAATTTATATAATTTCTTTCAATACCTTGATAGTAAAATCTATATCACTTTTTTTGCTAAATTTTCCAAGGGTAAATCTTAAAGAAGATGAGGCACACTCAGGCTTCCCGATGGCTTCAATAACACGAGATCTTGGTTTATCTTCAAAATTCTTACACGTAGTTACAGAGGTGCACATAACACCTTTTGTATCTAACTCAAAAACAGCAAATTCTCCATCGAGTCCAGGAAAGCAAACATTTATATTATTTGCCACACGATTTTCAATTGATCCATTTATTGAACAATTTGGAAACTCTCTCTTTAATTCACTAATAAAATAATTTCTTATAACTTTCAATCGCTCATCCTCTTTCTCCCTTAATAAAACCGCAATTTCAAGGGACTTAGCAAATCCGACAATCAATGGAACATTTTCGGTACCGGCTCTATACCCTTCCTCCTGTCCGCCACCCTGTATTAAAGAATCTATGTTTATGCCATGTTTTTTATAGAGACAACCAATTCCTTTTGGTCCATAAATTTTGGTTGCATCAAGAGTCATCAAATCTATTCCAAGGCAATTAACCTCAATTGGTAAATAATTTGGTGCTTGTGATGCATCGATATGGAAGAAAGGAGGGTGATTAAACGGAATTTTATTTTTTTCTTTCCATTTCTTTATTCTTCTTGATATTTCCTTAATCGGATTTATTGAACCTATCTCGTTGTTAACATAAATAATCGAAACAAGTACTGTGTCTTTGTCTAAAAGCTTCTCGACAGAATTCGCACTTATAATTCCTTCGTTATCGTTTTCTAAAAAGACAGATTTACCTCCTGAATTATTCCACCACAACGATAGATCCGATACCGATGGATGTTCAGTTTTTGAAACAAGAAACTTAGGACGCTCTTTAGAATTCGAGTAGGTAGAAAATATTCCCTTTATTGCAAAATTATTAGCCTCTGATCCTCCACTCAGAAATATAACCTCTTTTGAACTGCATTTAAGCAGTGACGCGATTTTATCCCTTGAATTTTCAACCGCCTCCCTAGCCTCGAACCCCTCTTTGTACAAAGCTGAGGGGTTATAAAAAATATCCCCAAAATATACCTTCATTTCCTTGTATACCTCTTTAAGGACTGGGGTTGTAGAGGCATAATCCATATATATTCTTTTTTTACCAAAGATACCCATTTGTGTTTTGTATTATTACACTCTTTGAGCTATAATTTCAATCACTATGACACTCCCAGCATATCTTAATTTTGATTTTTCTAGTGATGTCGTTATTTACGGAACGATTATTGTCGTTTCGCTTGTTCTTCTTATTTGGATTATTACTATTGAATCTCGATTCAGAAAGATTCTTGGAAGAACTGGGAAAAACACCCTGATTGACGCTCTTGATAAGATTCATCAAGAAATGAGAGAGAGAAAGCAGTTTGAGAAAGAAATGCTTGAATACTTGAAAACTGTAGAAAAAAGAGTAAGAAGGAGTATACAGAGCATAGAAACAATAAGATTTAATCCTTTCAAAGGCACTGGTTCAGGAGGAAATCAGAGTTTTAGCACAGCATTTTTGAACGAAGACGGAAATGGTGTAGTGTTTTCAAGCCTGTACTCAAGGGACAGAGTAAGTTTGTTCTCTAAGCCAGTAAAGAAGAACCAGTCAGAATTTGAATTGACTGGCGAGGAAAGACAGATCTTGAAGAAAGCTCAGGAATCGTGCAAATCATAAAACCTGAGAATCACTTAAAAAGTGATTTTTAATTTAAAAATGGCAAATCAAACAGACGAAAAATTAATAACAAGACCCCCTGTCATTGTTGTGATGGGTCACATTGATCATGGAAAATCTTCGCTTTTAGATTTCATAAGAAAGTCAAATGTTGTTGCAGGCGAAGCAGGAAGCATTACTCAAAATCTGTCTGCCTATGAAGTAGTCCACAAAAATAAATCTGGAAAAGAAAGTAAAATCACTTTTCTAGACACCCCAGGACATGAAGCATTTAAAACAATGAGGTCACGAGGTGCAAAGACTGCTGATATTGCAATACTTGTCGTGTCAGCCGAGGAAGGAGTCAAACAGCAGACCCTAGAAGCACTTGAGAGCGTCAAGGAATCCAACATTCCTTACATTGTCGCTATTAATAAAATCGATAAGCCAAATGCGGACGTTGAAAAGACTAAGCAGAATTTAGCGGAAAGCGGGATATATCTTGAAGGGTATGGAGGAGACGTACCATTTGTCCCAATCTCAGCAAAGACAGGCCAAGGAATAGACGAGCTTTTAGATATTATTTTGCTCGTTGCTGAAATTGGAGACTATAAGGCTGATCCGAATGCTTCCCCAAAAGGTACTATCATCGAAGCTCATTTAGATAAAACAAAAGGGATATCAGCAACATTGGTTATTAAAAATGGAACAATCAAAAGTGGAGAATGCATAGTTTCAGGTAAGGCAATCGCACCTGTCAGAATAATGGAGGACTATACTGGAAAAAAAATATCTGAAGCAACTTTTTCAAGTCCAGTTACAATCATTGGCTGGGATAATATGCCGGAAATTGGAGGCGATTTCAGTATCTTTTCATGCAAGAAAGAAGCGATCTCTTTTATTGAAGAAATGCTTAACGAAGAAAGATCTCAGAAAAAATCTGAATCAAGAATGGAAACGTTTGAAGAAGGAACGTATTTCTTACCAATCATTTTGAAATCAGAAAATATTGGAACTCTTGAGGCTTTGAAGTCAGAAATAAAGAAGGCTGAAAACGATCGAGTTAAATTTAAAATTATCTCTGAAGGAGTTGGCGAAATAAATGAGAACGATCTCAAACAAGCTCAAACTAAAGCTGGTACCGTAGTCGTTGGTTTTGCAACACAAGTAGACAAGAGAGCGCAAAGCATCGCTGAAAAATTTGGAATAAAAGTTGGTGTTTTCGATATAATTTACAAAGCAACGGAGTGGCTGCAAGAAATAGCGACCGTATCTAGACCAACTTTTGATTCCGAAGAGGAAAGAGGTAAATCTAAAATATTGAAAGTCTTTAGTAGTAATAAAAACAAACATGTAGTAGGTGGAAGAGTCGAAAGTGGCTCACTTTCAGTCGGCGCAAGAATAAAATTGTTAAGAAGAAATGAGGAAATATCTCAAGGAAACATCAAAGAACTTCAAACCCAAAAAGTTAAAGTTAGCCAAGTAAATGAGGGCGATGAATTTGGTGCACTCATTGAATCAAAGATAGAGCCAGTGCCAGGCGATGTTATTAGCGCATTTGAGATAGTAAACAAATGACCAGTTTTCATAAGCAAAGAGTTGAAGAGGAAATAACCCATAAGGCAGCCGAGTTTTTGAATATGGAATCAAATAATTTATCCTTAATCACAATTACAAGAACAGTACTTTCCGACGACGGGAGTGATGCAAATATTTTTTTTACCGTTATACCTGACACAAAAATAAAAGAAGTAAAAGAGTTCCTAAAAAGAAAAAGGTCGGACTTTAGAGAATTTTTTACTAAAGAAACTAAGGCAGGCAGAATACCGACCTTTGACTTTGTTTTTGACGAGGGAGAGAAAAAAAGACAAAGATTGGACGAAATATCAAGAGATATTAATTCGTAACGCTATCACCAAACTCTTTCTATGTGATTCTGTTTATCAGGATCCTTGCCTGTTGTCTTTTCATACAACTCATCAGCTTCTAAAATTGAGACTGCTCCACAATGTCTTTTTGAGGCCTGGGCGAGAATCGAACTCGCGCATAAGAGTTTTGCAGACTCTTGACTTACCACTTGTCTACCAGGCCAACAAAATATAACTTCGTATTATATTTTGGTGCTCGGGGCGGGAATCGAACCCGCATCCCTTTCGAGACACGATTTTAAGTCGTGCGCGTATACCAGTTCCGCCACCCGAGCATGTTTATCTATTTAATCAGATTTTGAGTGTATTTAAAAGACTTTGAAATATTTATGCTTGACTTCCCTAGCCTGAGGAGTAAATTCTTATTGGAAAATCGTCTCGTTACATTGCGAGGTATAACAAAAAAGAAACTGAAGAAAGGCTTTCGAGACTCAAACAAACGGTAAAATAGTAGTGCAATCAAACCATCCGCACGAGCGGATGTTTTTTATTTTCAAATTGTGTGTTAATTTATAAATTAATATCCGCCCATAGCTCAGCTGGTAGAGCAGTCGCCTCTTAAGCGAACGGTCGTAGGTTCGAATCCTACTGGGCGGACATGGATTTTCTGGTAGAATCCATATATTGCGCGAGTGGCGGAATTGGTATACGCGCTAGTCTTAGGAACTAGTGGAGCAATCCTTGGAGGTTCGAGTCCTCTCTCGCGCACAAACTTGTTTTGTTGTTTATTCTATCCTTGACTTTTAGTGATTTTTTTGATATTATTCCGGCAGATTGGCACCTTGAAATGTCAGTCAATAAACGTTTCAAAACAACAACAAAAGGAGTAGCTAATGATAACGAGTATTCTTGTAATAGTTGCGATAGTTGTCCTTCTTGGACTGCTATTATGGCTAATCAATATTATTGCTACCAACATGTGGCAGGCCGCGCGAATACCTGAGGGTGATTATGCATTCGTAGTAAAGGGTGAATCTCTTGTCAAACTGATTACGAATTTTCCGAACACTCTCAACAACAACAAAAGAATGATCTGGGCTCGATTCACAGGAAAAGGTGAGCGAGGATCAGATTTTAATGCCAGGTTTACAGGCTACACGGAAGGGCCTCTTAGTGCACTACTTCGAGACTTATTTGGTATCTTTTGGATTAGCATATTCTTTCCAATGATTAAACTTCATCGATTCAAGATTAGTGTTGACCGCCTGAAAGAGGCCGCTGAGATCGACACTACAGCAAATTTGAAGGATTGGATCGAGTACAAGGAAGATGAGGTTGATTCACTCCGAAGAATATTTAATCGTCCAACTCATGTACCTGAAGCAGAGATGACAGATGGTTCTAAAATAAATTTCGTGCTTCTCGGTGATTACGAAGTAATTGACCCCTACCCACCAGTGTTTCTCTACAAAGGAAAGTATTCGAGGATAATTGATGCAGCTGTAAGGGCGGCAGTGAACGATTGGTGTTCGTATAGAGCATACAGACATGACGCTGTTGGCCCCGACAATAGTCCGAGGAAAGCATTAGTTAATGATGCTGTGGGAGAAGACACTGAGACGTCGAAATTTCTCACTAACGAAGTCAATAAGGCTCTGGCGATAACAGGGATCGTTTGCCGAAAAATCTATATTTATGGCTATGACTTATGGGCTGAAGGCAAGACATTCGATGACGCAGCAAGAGAGAAAGAAGTGGCTACACTCAGGGCTGAAGGTATAGTCGCAGCCGCTGAAGGTGATGCAAAAGCGATTGAACTCAAAGCGGGAGCGCAAGCAAAACGCTACGGACAAATCGTGAGTTCACTGTCAGTTCCGGGCGCAAACCCAGATGTGATCGCTCAAACTGTTCTTGAAATCCTTAAGGCTGAACAAAGGGCAACCATGACGAACCTGACTACCCTTGTCGAGGGACAGGGGGCAGGAATTGTTATCCCAACGAAAGATGGTAACTCTTGAAAACTGCACTACTTGTAATTCTGTTGATTATTGCCTTTGTGCTCGCACTACTCATCATCGCGAGATACTGTTCAAGAAAAACGAAGAAAAGCGCCACAAACACTACAGGCAACACAACACCGCCACCTCCACCACCAAGACCAAAAATATCTTGGGGGCAGGGTATCTCCAAATTTTTTGCGTCATTTGGAACAGTGGCAAGCTCAATCCTGTCACTCATACCAACATTGGCCGCACTCGCAATGGGACTGTTCCTTTGCTGGGTCGGCTATAACTGGTTCATGAATGACATGACAAAACTTGAGTTTAATTCGAAGACGCAGGTAGTGAGCAGACCGGTTCAATCGGGCAACTCCATCGTGTTTCGTGTCACAACGGATCGATGGACGCAAAGATTCAACGTCCGACCTAACCAGAAGTTCAAGGTAAGGACAGAGCCAAGAGATGCCGATCTGCTTATCATGAAAGATGGAAATGAAGTTCAGCTTGTTCGAGGTGAGGAAGGCAACTTCCCTTTCCTTGGCAAGTTTGATTCTATCCAGTTCATGGCTCCGAACGAGCCCTGCATTGTGATTCTGTCTTATTGACTAACAATGATTCAAAACAAACTGCCTCGTGGCCAACGCCCGAGGCAGTTTTTTCTTTTTTGATTTTTGGTTTTAGAACGGACTTGGTATCCCGAAAGTATTGAGAAACATTCTCAGTATTCCATATACAGATACCATGATAAATATTCCAACAATCCCCCAAAATATATGCATGGCTCCCTCACTTCTCTTTTCCTCATTATCAGCATTCCTGACAAAAACAAAGACTCCCCAAAGGAAATAGACCATAGCGACACCAAACAAAAGTACTATTAAAGGGTTTACAATAGCGTCAGTAATTCGCGCTAGAATATCCATTGTTATCTACCTGGAATAATAGTTGGATAAGTTATCGTTCCTCCTTCAAGCTGGAAAGTATTTCTCAAGATTCCTACGAGACCCCAAACAGAAACCATTACGAATATCGCAATGATTCCCCAGATCATAATATTTTTTGCTTCGTCCCTCTTTTCTTGATCGTGGCCTTTTGCAACGTACTGCAATACTCCCCAAAGGAAATAAACTATTGCAAGTCCGATAATTAATGGAATAAGTAAATTGATAATACCAATAACGCTGTTGATTCCACTCTGAATGCTTCTAAATCCGCCTGATTGCGCGCTTGCTATAAAAGGAAGAGCAAACAATAAAGCTGGATAAAAATACGAAATTATTTTCTTCATAATTATTATTACGGTCCTAAAACCGGTTTATCTAATTATACTATGGCAATAAAGCGATGTATAAATTCGCTGTGGATTAGAAACCAAAAGTTCTAACAAGAACTTTAACAAGACCCCAAACTGAGGTCATTACAAAAATACCAATTATTCCATACACCATATAATCCTTGGCGGTTTCTCTAGATTTCTCATCACCGATAGTCCTAAAGTACCCAAAAACTCCCCAAAGAAACGAAATCATAGCAAGACCGATAATTAAGGCGACCAGTGAATTAAGAATAGGAAGAAAGTATCCACCAACAAGAGACCTAAAGTCGCGAGGCCTTGATTGAGCTAAAACACTAATAGGTAATGAGAAAAGAAACAATAATGATGCCCTGTAGATTTTCTTTAGTATAGACATGATTTTAAAAGCTCGTTCTTCCTCCGGTTATGCCTCCAACGGTATTTTTTATCAATTCCGAAACAGCAACAGCACCGAGCAAAATAAGTGCCCCAACAATTGTCCAAAAAAATGCTTTTTTTGCATCTTCTATCTTTTCAGGCTTACCTTGAGCAGTGACAAACAGAAACCCTGAATAGATTACAAAGAATACTACTACAATTGCTCCGACCCTTGCTACTACAGTCAAAATTCCTGTTATTAGTTCTTGAATATTTCCATATTTTAGAGGGTTCTGCAAAATCCCTCCCCCATCACCAACACCAGACGAAGTCGCTGCGATTGTCATTAAAGGAACCGTCGTCACAAGAATTGCACAAATTATCCCACTGTACTTAAATAAACTTTTCATATAAAAAATAAAAATATTACAACTAATAACACCCCAACATATCCTATTACTTGGATTATTGAGTCAGCAAGACTTTTTGGAGAAGATGATTCAGACGGAGTTGAAGTGGAACCACCATCATCAATCACCTCAACTTCATCAACAGCTGCATGAGCAATAGAAAGCATTGGGATAGATTCAATAAGTCCTATCTTTCTAAACTCATCTCTAACCCCGATATTATCAAGGACAAAATCAACGATTAACCAACCAGCGAGAACTATTATATAGCCAACAACCACATGCCAAAATATTTGTTTTGCCTGCTTTACCTTTCCCTCATCCCCAGCGGAAGTCACAAGCAAAAATCCGGCGTATGCAAACATTACCGCAGCAATTCCAGAGGCAAAGAAAACTAAAAACTTTATTAAATTACTCCCAAGTTGAATTAATTCTTTGTAACCACAACCTCCAGCAGGACATGCCGGAACTATTTGTGCGTTAGCAACACCAGCAAAGACAAGTGCCGAGATTACAATTAAAGAAAATTTAAAATATTTATTCATAGTTATCTGTTTATGTCTTCAAGAGACAAATCACCTCTTCTAACAGCTTCGTCAATTCCAAGTCTACCAGACAATACATCCTCAACCATTGTCTGAAATATCTCATTCGTTTTCTCCTGATCAGGATCAAGCCAAGCTGTCGCTCTAATAGCAGAATTATAGAATGTCTCCATAAAAGCATCGCTCGGCTTTGTGACAAGAATATCTCGTCTTACAGGTGGAAGCCCAATAAGTCCGGACAAAGTCTTTTGTGCATCTCCAGACGTCAGTGCGTTGAGTGCACTAAGAGCAGATTGTGTGTTTGGAGAACTTTTTACTATTGCAAGTCCAATCATTTTCCCATAATTTATTCTTTTATTTGAGTCACGAGATTGTGGAAATTCAGCAACGTCAAAGTTTAGATTTGGATTTCTTTTCCTAATTTCAGGTAATTCGCTCGCAAAACCAAAATACATTGCGAGGTCGCCAGAGACGAAAGCGTTTTGAGAATTATCTAATGCCCTATTCCACGAATAGAGGGACTTTGTTGGATTTGCAAATTCTGTATAAAATCTCAATGCTGATTCAGCAGGTGGTGTGACATAATTAAATTTATCACTCAAAGTAACTTCAAGAAAATCTTCATCAATCTGAGTTATAGGGTTACCTGCTTGAAGAAGAAGTGTGGAAAAAATTTCTCGGGCATTATTTACATTTCTCCACTCTCCCAATGCAACCGCACTTCTTGTCACATTAAAAGAACTATCTTTTTGTGTAATTTTTGATACAGCTTGCGAGAATTCATCCCAATACTGCGGAACCTGCGAAATACCTGCCGTTGAAAAAATTGTCCTGTTCCAGTAAGTGACCAATGGATCAACAACAAAAGGAAAAGCTATTATTCCTTCAGGCATCAAAAACAACTCTCCTTCTTCAATAAATAAATCTTTGTATTGTCTTGCTGAAAAAACATCGTATGGAATTGGAATGATTTTATTTTTATTTGCGACAATTTTATCCTCTTCTAGGAAAAAAATGTCTGGCCCTTCACCAGAAGCAATCGCTTCGACAAGTTCTTTATCAAAAGTCGACGCGTCTTTCTCAACATAAGTTATGTTTATTGATCCGTAATTTATTTGATTAACACCATCAACGAGTTGATCAATAATCGTCGAATCTAGAGTTCCCCAAACGACAACCTTTGAATTAGCAGTATTACTATCCTTTCCACTCAAAGCAAAGAAGACAACTCCAACGACGATAAAAACAATAAATATTCCGAGTAAAATGACTTGAAAAGCGGATTTCATAGATTAATTCTTTTTCATAAAAATAATACCATAGTGATGTTCTCCTGCGCTTATACTTTGCCCTTCCTTAAAACCGTTTTGTGTAAATAAATCAATTGCTTGAAAAGAATCAAAAATCGCCTCTGATTCGGGCCCCATACCACTAAATGAGTCTGTCCAATCGATTACTAACACTTTTCCACTTGGTTTCAGGATTCTATATATTTCCTGAACGGCTCCTTTTTTATTTTCAAGTTGAAATAACGTGTTTGCAATAATTACTCTATCGACAGATGAGTCTGGTAAATCTACGCCTCCTTTTTTCTCTATATCGCCCCAAAGTGCTTGTATATTATGAACCCTTGCGTCGTGTGCTTGTTTAATCACCTTTGAAAGGAGATCCTTTTGAATATCTACTGCATAAACCTTTCCACCCATTCCAACCTTCTTACCGATTAAAATAGCATAGTAACCACTACCAACACCGAGGTCGACAACCTTCATTCCAGGATCAATGTCAAATTGCTCTATATTGTGTTCAGGATTTGAAAAAGCCATATATAGTTAAATTATAAATCATATTTGCAAAATAAGAAGCTCATATGTAGTATTTCTGTGGAGGTAAAAAAATGAGAAAAGTAAAGATTGAAGTGTCGCTTGAAAAAGTTCCTGAGTACTCGAGAGCTTCGAAAGCATGGAGTCAAGTCGCTATTACTGTCCAAAAGATTCTTGGTGAAATAACCCATGTAAACGACAGAGGTATGTTTTTATCCATCAAGAAAAAATTAGCGAGCGATCAAAACAGACCTTGTCTCACACTCAAAGTCGATCTTAATCGAGCGTGTAATATCGCCCATATTTCAACCTTAGCCATTTGCAAAGATTTAGCGGGGGTTAGAAAAAAAAGGACCTTAAAGTCACGTTTTTCAAGAGAACGCTGGCACCTTTGCGCAGAATATCAAGCCTCTCTTTTGTCTGTCATTCTGCATGAAAAAGGAAGGTTAATTCTTTATGAAGGAAGATTTCACTAAACGCCACATGGCGTTTTTTTATTGTGTAATAACTTTACTCAACCTTTAGCTCTTTTTTATAGACAAACCAAACTTGCAATCGCGTCTCCATCTCGGAGTTTCATTATTCTGACACCTTGTGTCTGACGACCTAAAATAGAAATCTCTTCTATTGCAACCCTGATCACTTGACCCTTCTTTGAGATGGCAACAACTTCCCAATCATCGCCCTCAATTATTTTTAATCCGATCAGTTTTCCATTTTTTGAAGTGAGTTGAGCTGTCTTTATTCCTGACCCTCCTCTGTTTTGTATTTTATATTCATCGATAGCAGTTCTCTTCCCGTAACCTTTTTCTGTCATAACAAGTAGTGTTGGGTCTTTATAATCCGCTCTTGCAACATCGGTTCCAATAACAGCGTCACTTGAACTGATCTTCATTAACCTCACTCCACCGGCGTTTCTTCCCATTGCCCTAACATCGGCTTCTTTAAATCTTATTGATTGTCCTTTTTCAGTAACAATCATTAAACTATCTCCTTTTGTTACAAGTTGAACTGAAATTAGCTCATCTCCTCCTGAAAGCTTAATAGCAATTATTCCTGACCTTCTGACATCATGGAAATTTTCAGCATCAACTTTTTTACCAATTCCCTTTTTTGTAACCATCATTATATTGTATGCGCCGGATTTCTTATCTTTTGGTAGAGTAAGAATCGAAGTAACTTTTTCGTCTCCTTCAAGAGCTAAAAAGTTCACGATTGCTTTTCCTTTTGTTGCGCGCCTACCTTCAGGGAGATCATACATTTTTAGTTGATAGACTCTGCCTTTGTCTGTAAAAAACAACAGATCGCTGTGTGTAGAAGCAGTCAAAAATTGTGTAACAAAATCTTCTTCCTTTGTATCAAGATCAATTACACCAACTCCTCCTCTCTTTTGTTTTCGATATTCACTTGGATTCGTCCTTTTTACGTACCCACCTTTTGTAAAGACCAGCACTTGTTCCTCGTCTGGAATCAAGTCTTCAACAGAAAGAGTCTTTACGCCGTGAGCAATTACTTTTGTTTTTCTTTCATCGGCATATTTATCCCGAACCTCTTTAAGTTCATCTTTTACAACCGAAAGAATTTTCTTTGTGCTTGAAAGAATATCTTTAAGTTTTTCTATCAACTCTTGAATTGTCTTTAATTCGTCTTCGAGTTTCTTTCTTTCAAGGCCGGCAAGCTTTGAAAGTTTCATTTCAAGAATTGCAGTCGCTTGTCTATCGGAAAATTTAAACTGCTTCATCAGATTCAAATGCGCAGTTGGAGTATCTTTCGATGATTTTATTGTTTTTATAATAGCATCAATATGATCAAGCGCTTTCTTCAAACCAATCAAAATATGCTCTCGTTCTTCAGCCCTTGCTAAATCAAATTTCGTTCTTCTTTCAATAACGAGTTTCCTATGTGAAATAAATTCACTTAAAATTGTTTTTAGAGCAAGGGTTTGCGGAACACCATCTACAAGAGCAACCATATTAAAATGGAACATTTCCTCAAGTTGAGTATGTTTATAAATATAATTCAATACATTTTGAGGATGCGCTCCTGATTTTATCTCGATGACGACTCGCATGTCCTTTGCAGATTCGTCTCTTAGTGCCTTGATTCCTTCAAGTTTTTTCTCTCTTACAAGCTCTGCAATTTTTGAAATTAGGTCAGCTTTAATTACCCTATATGGAATAGATTTAATTATTATTTGAAACTGTCCCTTTTTATCCTCTACTATTTCAGCCTCACCTCTTACGAGCACGCCACCTTTTCCATTTGCATAAGCGTGGTGAATATCTTTTTTGTTGAAAATAATTCCACCTGTAGGAAAATCAGGTCCTTTAACAAATTCAACAAGATCCTCAGTTGTCGCCTCAGGATTATCAATAAGATGCAATGTT
>CAZOXE010000003.1:0-9579 GCA_964583835.1 uncultured Candidatus Saccharibacteria bacterium
ATGTGAATAGAATACTATACCTTCGTTATTTCAAGTCAAGTCTGAGATTTCCACTTGCCTTGAAATCAGAAGTATTAATTATTTTCTCTTCAAATCTAATAAAACCAGCTACCCCAATCATTATTGAATTGTCAGTAGATAATTCATGGCTTGGAAATATAGATTTTATCTTCACAAGCTCATTAATCTTTTCTTTTATATATCTGTTAGCAATTACACCCCCGCCAGTTATAAGAGTTTTAATATTATATTTTGATATAGCCACGGTAATTTTTTTTATTAATACTTCAGTTACAGCGTCCTCAAACTCCTTTGCGATTGATTCCTTTATTTCATCAGTAAGATTTCCAATTTTTTTAGTCATATAAAGTACTGCGGTCTTGATTCCTGAAAATGAAAAATCAAAATCATTCGAATTTATCATCGGTCTCGGTAGTTTATATTTTGAAGTATCTAAATTTTTATCACGAGCGCTCTGTGCAAGTCTAGAAATTTCAGGGCCACCGGGATAGGGAAGACCAAGGATTCTTGCTACCTTGTCGAATGCCTCACCAATCGCATCATCACGAGTATCGCCAACTATTTGATAATCTCCAATATTTTTTACCAAAACAAGTTGGGTGTGACCCCCAGAAATTAAAAGCGAGAGAGCTGGGAACTCTATCTCATTTAAATTGAATGAACCATCCGTGTTAGATTTAATAAGTGCCGATATAATATGACCCTCCATATGATTGATCGGAATTATCGGAATATTCCAGGTCACAGACAAAGCTTTTGCAAAATTTATACCAACCCATAGTGCCGGTTCGAGCCCAGGTCCTTCTGTTACTGCAATTGCATCAATCTTTGGTCTATCAATTTTTGGAATTTCTTTTATAAACTGTTCAAGTAATTCCGGCTCACGATCAAGCTGTTTGTTTATCTCATCTTCGTCAATTTCGGAATTTTTCTCATTATATAATTGTGAATCCTGCAGGACTTTTATCAAAAGAGGGACAAGATTTTTCCCATGCTCTCTCTTTGCAAGCATAGGAAACACCCCACCAAATTCTTTATGTTTTTCAATTTGAGAATATAATGCGTTTCCGAGAATTTTAAAATTTTTTTCAGTTTTGAATTCAAGCAGACTAACTGCCGTTTCGTCACAAGATGTTTCGATTGAAAGTATTCTGACTGGAAATTTATGCATTGACAAATACTACCTTGTATAGTAATCTTTGTCCAGACAAAGTGGCTCGTAGTCACTAGTTCTATACAAAGGAGAAAAAGATGAAAGAAACTGTAGTCAGTGGTTCGAGGTTTGGTGCTCTCTGGTTTGCAAGAGTAATTGGATTCACTTGGTTTATCACGATATTTCTCGGTATTTCTTTTTCGGTTCAAATTTTTGCTCCAGGGGGTACATTTGAGTCTCTCGGTAAAGAAATTGGCGCTCGGGTAGTCCTTTTTATCCCAACGGCCATTATCGCGCTACCGATACTAGTTTTCCTTGGGGTGCCGGTCGGCGTGATTGCCGAGTCGGTTGTCCTGAATGGAGGTAAATGGGGAGGTCTCATTATCAGGGATGACACTTGGCATGTGCGAATACACAGAATGTGGTCAAAGGCTGTGTTACCAGGAAACCTCTGCTCTTATTGTTGGTTGACTGTGTTCAAGTTTTATGGAGGTTTGGCGGGGGCGACAATTATGATTATCTTTGTTGCTATCCGATCCCTTTTCCTCTCATTTTACTTGGCGTTCATGACAGGGCGCGGGTACAAAATCAGTAGTAAGAAAGATGTTTTCTCTTGCTTGTTTTTTGACGAGAACAGCAACGTCTCATCGTTCTCAAGCTGCGTCACTTACAACAAAGAGGAGTCAAAGGGTCCAATCAAGACCAGAAAAAGATTTGACTTTCAAAAATTTAACGAGACCAGGGTCATCAGATTTCTGGCGGGTGTCGGAGTGGTGATGGGTGCGTTCTTCATTGGATGCTGGCACATCCTTGTGTTCTTGAAGAATAAGGCGTGTCCGACGATCCGACACGTTGAAAGTGAGTAAGTTTATCAAAAGTTTAAACTCCCTAATGGGGAGTTTTTATTTTTAAAAGATGTAAGGAATTAAAGCCTTAACTTTTTTCATGTATTCTAAATATCTGTCAGAAAAATGACTGATTAAAAGTCTTTCCTCTTTTTTCGCTTTGAAATATGCGCCGAAGAAAAACAAAATAAAGAATATTATTGATGCCAAAGTGTTTATGTATAAAACCACTCCAAGAATCATCAGTGATAGGCCGGTGTATATGGGGTGTCTAACATATGCATAAGGCCCGCTTGTGATTAATTCATGATTTTCCTTCAGGACAATATTTGCGCTCCAATTTCTATCAAGAGTTTTTCTTGCCCAGATCATTATTAATAATCCAACAAGAGTTACAATATCTGCGATAACTTTTGTTGTCAGTAAATCAGGAAATACTTTAATCTTTAAAAAGTCAACTTGATTTTGGAGATAGATAAAGAGGACAATGAACAGGTAGAACAATAACCTTAAAACCCCACCACCAATATCTTTTGTAGTCTTCTTTGTAGAAGAAATCTTACTCATCCAAAAAACAATTTTGACAAGAAAACAAACGATTATGAATATTAATGTAAGATCCATTCTGAATGTGACCCTACGCGGAATCGAACCGCGCTTCCAAGCTTGAAAAGCTTGTGTCCTAACCGATAGACGATAGGGCCCTAAAACATTGCTTTGCAATGTTCGGGCGAATATATCCCTTTAGCTAAAGGGATATGTTTAGCCAAAAAGACAAAATCAATATAACATTTTTTGTGAAAAAATCAAAAATTGACGTTAGAATGGATTAGGTATAATCTTCACTGTGGAAGGAGGTGTGTTGTGCCAAAACAGAAGAAACAAATCAAAAAATGTCCGTATTGTAAAAAAAGAGATAAAATTATTCGTAGAAAATTTCGCACATGGTGTCCAGATGTTGCCAGAAGTGAAAGAATCCGTGGTCCCGGTGGCAGGAGTCAGACAGTCGAAGTCAATGGTTTCGGATGCACACGTTGTAACGTTATATTTGAGTGAACGCCTTTGTGGCGTTTTTTATTTGAAAAAAGAGTTAAAAATGATAGGATTTTTTAATCCTTGAAGCGGTGGGTTGGCAGAGAGGTTGATCGCGTCACTTTCGAAAAGTGATAAGGGGGAGACCCCTTCGGAGGTTCGAATCCTCCACCCACCGCAATGATTCAAGAAAATAATTTAGTTATTTGATTGATTCATCAGTGCGAGTGAGAGAAGGGTTCGAAAGACGGAGGTCGCGAAGCCGGCTACGAAGTAGCCGTGACCGAGTCGGGGTAGCGAAAAATTCATGTAATTGAATTTATTTGTGACCGAATCCTCCACCCACCGCCAATGCGCGGTTAGCTCAGTTGGTAGAGCGTCCGATTGACGTTCGGGAGGCCACAGGTTCGAACCCTGTACTGCGCACAGTTATCCACAAATATTATATAATAAAATAAAAAGTATTATATAATAACTTTACAGTAATTAATTAATAAATATGGCTAGAAGAAACGCAAAAAATTCGAATATTAGAAGTCTGGCAAAGACAGGGTATGAAGGTAGAACTTATTTGCTCACTATTCCAAAAGAAATCATCGAAGAGCTTGGTTGGAGAGAAAAACAAAAAGTTATTGTGAAAAGATCTGGAGTGAAAATAGTAATAGAAGATTTTAGAAAGTAGTACTATTTTGCGTTTAGGAATAGGTAAGCATCTTCAAGAGCTTTGACAGCATCGCCAGCCGCGATGTTGTTCTGATGATAAAGTCCATTTGTACAATCACCAGCTGCCCAAATTCCATCAACTGACGTTCTTTGGTTGATTGGGTCAACAACTATTTGATTGTATTGGTTTAGTTCTACTAAACCTGAAACAAAATTAGTTGTCGGTGTCGCGCCAATCTCGACAAAAATACCTTTAACCTTTAATTCTTTTTCTTCTCCAGTAATTAGGTCTTTATAGATCAGACCTTCAACAAATTTTTGACCCAATATTTCCTTTGTGTCCGCATTTATAATAGTTTTCATATTTGGGTGAGAGCTTACTTTTGCAACAGTTTTTGCATCGGCCTTAAATTTGTCTGAATGATGTAAGAGAGTAACACTCTTTGCATAAGCTAAAAGTTGAGATGCAGTTTCAAAACCTGCATTTCCACCACCGATTATTGCCACATCCTTACCTGCAAAAATTGGTCCGTCACAACTGGCGCAATAGGTAAGGCCTTTGTGTTCCAAGGTGTCTGCGTTTACAGCTTGTATTTTTCTTCTATGACTTCCTGTTGCAATCATTATTGCTTTTGCTTCAAATTCTTCGTCGTTCTCAAGGATCAATTTAAAACCAACATCGGTCTTTTCAACTTTTTTAGCTCGAGATCCAGTTTTAATATCAACAAAGCCGTCGGCGTATGCTCTCAAGTGATTTTCAAATGACTTCGCCAGATCATTACCTGATATTTTTGGAAAGCCGATCCAATTTTCGATAGCTGGAGAAACGATACTTTGTCCACCAAAACTCTCAGTAACGAACAATGTGTTTAGGTGTTTTCTTGCAGCATATACCCCAGCAGATGTTCCTGCTGGACCGCCACCAATTATTATTAATTCATAGAATTTTTTCTCTTTGTTCATATTGCAGAATAGTCAAATAAAAATTTTAATCACAAGCTTAGATAAACTTATGTGGGCTAAATTATATCAAGAAAAATAGCGCATTTAAAGCGCTATTTTTTTGTTATTTACCTTTGGATCTTCTTAAGAAGGCAGGAACCGCACCCCAATCATCCTCGTCGTCTTCATGTGGCATTGGTTTTTTCTTTTCTTCCTCCTTTTTCTTTGGCTCAATCGGCTCTTCTTTTGGAGTTATTACGTTACCAAAGATTCCCTTAGTTGGTGCTACTTCTTCTTTTGGTTCAGAAAACAGTGATTTTCTTGTATTTGTTTCAGGAAAACCTGATGCAATAACGGTTATTCTAATTTCATTCTTCCTTAGTTTTTCATCCTTTACTGTACCGAATATAACTTTTGCATCTTTATCAATGGAGTCTGTAATTATCTTTGCAGCTTCTTGAATTTCAAACATTGTTAAGTCGTCGCCACCAGCGATAGAAAAGAGAACACCTTTAGCATTATTTATTGAGATATCAAGGAGAGGAGAATTTATAGCAGCTCGCGCAGCTTCTTCGGCTCGTTTTTCACCTGAAGCGCTACCAACACCCATCAGTGCTGAACCAGCATTTTCAAGGATTGCTCGAATATCTGCGAAGTCAATGTTGTTGATTTCTCCAGGTGTGGTGATGAGATCAGAAATTCCTTCAACGGCTTGCTTTAGAATATCGTCGCACATTTTGAAAGCCTCTTTTGCTGTTGTTTCTTTTGATACAACTTGAAGAATCCTATCGTTTGGAATAACAATCAAAGCATCAACTGATTTTTTAAGTTCTGAGAGCCCCTGTTCGGCTATTCTCATTCTCTGTGCGCCCTCAAAAAAGAAAGGTTTTGTTACAACACCTACTGTTAGAGCGCCAAGATCTTTTGCAATTTTTGCTATTTCCGGGGCGCTTCCAGTACAAGTTCCTCCACCAAAGCCTCCTGAAATAAAGACCATATCAGCACCCTTGATAGAATCTTGAACCTCCTCCTTTGTGTCTTCAATTGCTCGTTTACCGAGTTCTGCATTCATTCCTGCACCAAGGCCCCTCGTTACATTTTTTCCAATCAAGATTTTTTTCTTTGCAAGAGATTGTTGCAGATCCTGAATGTCAGTATTAACCACAATGAACTCAACCCCTCTCACTTTTGAGTTGACCATGTGATTTACAGCGTTTCCTCCTGAACCTCCAGCGCCGATAACCTTGATCCGCGCAAAAGATTCAACTTCTGGTTTTACTTGTTGAACCATAATAATCTAAATAGCTCACGACACGAAATCGTTAGCTTGTTAAAAAACTCATAAATCCTTCTCCTTAGGATGGATATATAGTAGTCAAAAGGGAGGTGAATGTCTAATGGTTGACAGCATCATAATATTATTTTAATATCTGGCACAGATTGGAGGCATTTGTATGAGAGTAAAACTTATTAGAGATGTAGGCATCGTCCAAGTGGGTAGAAAAAACTTTGCATCCTGTCGCAAGGGAAGCGTTGCGCATATTGTGCAAAATGAGCCAGTATTCTGTCATGAGGGGGGGATGGAAAGGAACTCAAGCTTGGAGTGAAGGTCAAACCAGATGATACTCCACCATATTATGACACATTTGTTTGGCCGATGACCGCAGTTGAAATAGTTTAAAAAACACCAAATGGTGTTTTTTTATTTTAAATATTTTATACCCAACAACCTTCATTTATGGCATAAACTGCTTTAGCCATTTTATGAAGCCACTACCAGCGCTTTTTATGAAGTTGATTTCTCCATTACCATTTAAAGCTTCTGCTCCGCCGTCAGAAAGTCCTATTACACAAAGTCCATAAGCCACTGCCCACGTTGAATCTTTCATTTCAACTTTCTCACCTGACTTAGAAAAATTAGCAATTTTTGATGGAAGTTTTAGATATGCTCTAGCAAGATCTTCGATTGTTGTTATTCCAGATCCGCCACCGGTGATAATAATTCCAGCTGGTAACATTCCGTTTTTACCAATCTTTTTTAAATGAGCTTCAATTAGATCAAACATGTCGGAGAGTCTCGCTGCGACAATTTCATCCAGTTTCTTTTTTGAAAAATTCACACTACCCATCACTGTACCAAGTTTTATTTGTTCGGCTTCTTCAAGTGGAACTCTTAGTCCAAGAGCAATGTCGTTAGTGATATCGTTTGATCCAATAGGCATTACTTCAAGTGATACAGGAAGATTGTCTTCGTACACAACCATTGAAACTGTTTCAGATCCGATGTTTGCAAGAACACAGCCTGCAATTTTTTGAGTTTTATTAAGAGTTATTACGGCTGCAGCAAGAGGAGAGGCGACGACGTCTATTACATCAACCCCTGCTTCCTCGACAGCCTGGATCATGTCATTTATATGATGTTCAAGTGTTGTAATGAAAAGGGTAGTAACCTCAAGCTTTACACCTTTCATTCCGTGAGGTCGTCCGAGCACTGGCAAGTTGTCGACTTTATATGATAGAGGGATTGTGTGAAGTATTTTCCTATTTTGAAGAACTTCTTTCAAAATATTTGTCTGCGCAATTTCCATCGCTCTTTCAACATCACCTTCGTCAATCTCAAGATTCGCTTTTGAAATCGTGACTATTCCTGTCGAGGTGATTGCATTTAGTCCAATACCTCCAACTGAAAGATAAGCTTTCTTAATTTTTGATTGGCATCCTTTTTCTGCAATATTTAATGCTTTTCGTACCGCCCGCGCTGTGTCTTTTATGTTTACGACATAGCCATGTCGTAGTCCTTTTGTTTCAGCTTTGCCAAGTCCAATTATTCTTGGTGGCAAATGACTATCTTTTGTGTCTTGCTCAGCAACAACAACTTTTGTTTGATATGTCCCTATGTCTATTCCTGTTAGTATTCTTTTTGCCATTTGTAAGTTTTTTTTGAGTTGAGAAGAGATTAAAAAATTTATCTTCTTGTATATCCATTCTACTACTGTGTTCGAAACCTTTCAAATGGAGTAAGGCGTGGATAAATAATTTTATCAAATATTCTTCCTCAGATAGTTCAAATTGAGATGATTTTTTGTCTGCAACTTTTGAACAAATAAAAATCTCACCAAATTTTTTATCAAGAGTGAATGATAATACATCAGTTGGTTTATTGATTTTCCTATAAGTTCTATTTAACTCTTGTATTCTTTTTTCGTTTACAAATACGAGTGAAACAAAAAATTCTTCTCCAAGAACCTTATTCTTAATTTTATTAAAAAGACTTTTTGAAACTTTTTGCTTTACTTCAAAATTAATAGACAGAGACATTATTTCTTCTTTCTCAATGGGGCTGTACCAAGTTTTTGTTTCTTTTCGTAGTTAGCTTTTTTTTCTAGATTTTTTAGCTTTTTCTTCTTTGTGTTGTATGGAGATTGTGATCGTGAGGCAAATCTTCTTTTCTTTACTGTATTCAAAACGCCCGATTCTTGGGTCTTTCTTGTGAACCTTTTAATAACACTTATGTTATTTTCGTTTTGATTTCTCTTGATTTCTACGTTAACTGCCATAGTGGGAAAAGGTTAGCATGATTTTGCTACGAGCGCAAGAGGCTACTTTTTCTTTATTTCACTTTTTATATATTGCACAAGTCCATCTATTAGAACAGAGTCCTGTGATCTATTTGTCATATTTCTTACTATTATACTTTTGTCTATTATTTCTTTTTGACCAAGAATCAAGACATATGGGAAATTGTATTTCTCTGCAATCATCATCTGAGTGCTTATCTTGTCTCTACTTAATGATTGATAAACTGGTATCTTCGCCTTTCTTAATAATTCTATAATTTCAAGACTTCTTAACTTTGCATCATGTCCAAGTTGGATAAAGAAAAATTGAGGTGTTTTAATTTTTTTAATTGTTTTTTTTGAAGATATTTTTGGTAAAAATAGCGTGACACCAACTGACGGCAACGATTTTTTGTGTCCCATTTTTCTCGAAAGATCATTATATCTTCCTCCTGAAGCCAGAATAATCGGTTCGCTTGATTTTTTATTTGGCTCATTCCCGACAATAGTAAACACAGTGTAGCAAGAATAATTTTTATCTCCTGTTAATCTGTTTTCAATGCGATATGGAATCTGAAGTGCATCTAAATATTCTAAATATTGCCCAAAATGGAGTCTTGATTCCTCGGTGAGGGTATCGATTGATTTTGGCATTCCTTCAAATATTTCATCTTCTCCGATTTTCGGATCAGCAAGTATAGCCAAGATTTCTTTTTTAATATTGTGTCTTGTTGAGGCAGAGAAAACATTAATATTTTTTCGTGCGAAGTTTGTAAGCTCCCTTATGAATTTATTGGAAGAGTCCTTATCACCAAGACTGTTTATGGAAACACAAAGATTTTCATACCCAAGTTCAGATAAGATTGCGTATGCGACGAGAGTAATAGTTGCATCTGAGATGCTCTTTGGGGTTCCAATCATATCCAAATGAACCTCTCTTGTTTTTTTATCTGGTTCTTTTCTTGTATCGTAGAATATTTGAAGAGGAAGAGCCTCAAATTTTAGATCAGTCTGATAGTAAAGATTTAATAATGCTATTTTATCTCTGAGAGGATCAAATGGTTGATTCTTTGGTTCGTAAACATTGATATCTTTAACTTTCTTTTCTAGATCAACATCTTTCTTTGAGACGACTGGAGCAACCATGTGTCTAAAACCATAGTAGGAGGCTATTTCAAGTGCTTTGTCCTCTGCATTTAAAGAACTCAAGAATTTTCCGGGTTCCTTTGGCTCCCTCATTTTTTTGGTTGTTTTCGGCATATTAATTATCCGTTTCGTATACTCCTGGCTTTAGCGCAAATGTATCAATTGGCAGTAGTCTAATGAATACCTTGCCAATAATCAAGTTTTCATTAAGTGGTCCCCA
>CAZOXE010000003.1:9589-10123 GCA_964583835.1 uncultured Candidatus Saccharibacteria bacterium
CCCCAAATTCTTGAGTCTGAGCTTTGAGCACGATTATCGCCCATAACAAAATATTGATCCTTTCCAAGAGTCGTCTCAAAATCATTTGTTTTATCAAATACTATATATGGTTCATCCATATAGAAGCCTTCGGGATAATCTTTGTTTATTATTTTTACTTTTTCTCCTTCCAATACTACTTTTTCTTCAGGTAGGCCAATAATTCTTTTTATAAAAAATTTGCTTGGGTCATTTGGGTATCTAAAGACTATTACTTCACCTCTTTCTGGATCCGAAAATCTGTACGAAAGTTCGTCAATTATTAAATATTGACCATCAGCGAAAGTTGGATCCATAGATGCACCATTTACAACAAACGGTTGTGCTACAAACAATCTGATAGGGAGTACGATTATTGCTGCGAGAAAGGCGAATTCAATTATTTCTTTCAAGAGATCAAACCAACCTAATTTTTCCTTTGGATTATCCATTTTTAGGTATTATAATTGAATATCAACATTAAGTAAAATTTTATTAATTTTTTATTATGATTTA
>CAZOXE010000003.1:10133-13572 GCA_964583835.1 uncultured Candidatus Saccharibacteria bacterium
CTGGACTTGGAAATCCTGGAGAAGAATATAAAGAAACTCGGCATAATACGGGACGAATTATTGCAGAACAGATAGCAGATGCGATTGGTGGAAGTGATTTTGAGTTAAACAAAAAAATTAATGCACTTGTCTCTAGAGGAAAAATTAAAAAAGAAGAGACTATGTTTATCCTCCCTGAAACTTTTATGAACAAATCAGGAAATGCAGTATCCCCACTTATCACTAGTATAAAAAAGGCAAAAAATCTTATCGTCATCCATGACGATCTTGATTTGCCAATTGGCAGAGTAAAAATGTCATTTAATAGAGGTAGCGGAGGTCATAAGGGTGTCGAGTCAATTATAAAAAAAATTAAGACTGAAGCATTTACGAGAATCAGAGTAGGAATTTCACCAAAAACACCTTCAGGGAAAACCAAAAAACCAATAGGTGGGGAAGCCGTTCAGAAACATATCCTCGGAAAATTTAAAGAAACTGAAACCAAAGAGTTAAAAAAGATTGGGAAAATTTCAGCTCAGGTCTTGGAAATATTTGCAAATGATGGACTTGAGAGTGCAATTGCAGAAATGAATAAAAACTAATTTCAAAAAATCGCGCGTTCTAGATTGAACGCGCGATTTTTTAATTTTTAATTTATTTGTTTGTGTAGGAGAGAATCATCTTTTGTTCTTTTGGTTCAAAAAGAGTGATTTTGAAACTATATTTCTTTCCAAGTTCAAGAACAGATTTCAATTTTTCTTCGCTTCCAAATTCACTTACATGGACAAGACCTGCAACACCTTCCTCGATTGAGGCAAGAGCTCCATGTTTGTTAAATTTGATGACTACGCCCTTAACTTCGTCTCCTTTTTTATATTTATCACTCGCGTTATCCCAAGGGTTTTTCTTGAGTTGTTTAATAGATAGAGAAATTTTTCCATCTTTAATCTCAATAATTTTTACTTTTACTTTATCGCCAACTTTGTAGACAGATTTTGGATTTTCAACAAGTGACCAATCCATTTCACTAATGTGAACAAGTCCTTCAAGTCCTTCTTCAATTTTTACAAAGATACCGAAATCAACCATTCCTGTTACTTCTCCTGAAACAACGTCGCCAACATTGTAGCTTTCTGTCATCTTAACCTTTCCTTTTTCTTCAAGTTCTTTTTCCGAGAAAATTAATTTTCCATCATGTGGAGTTGAGCCGATGATAGTTACTCTGATATTTTGTCCAACAAGTTTTCTAAGTTCTTCAAGAATTTTATCTTTATCACCATCAACTACTCTTGGATAGTGTTCTGTCCCAAGCTGAGATGCTGGTAAGAAACCTTGAATACCTTGCCATGTAAGAAGCAAGCCTCCTTTGTTTGCGTCTTGAACAGTAAGTTCTACTTGCGTTTTGTTTTTGACCGCCTGTTCAATCTCTTCCCAAATCAAAGCTTGTTTTGCCTCTTTTAGTGAAAGTTCGATGTAGCCATCTTCGTTTGATGGATCAACAACTTTTGCAGTTACAGAGTCCCCCACGTGTACTCTTTTGATGATATCTCTTGCGATTATGTATTCGCGGCCAAAGATTATTCCAGTTCCAAATGGAGGAACGTCAACATAGACAGCGTTTCTGTCCAATGCAAAAACTTTTCCTTCGACAAGGTCTCCGGCTTCTGGTCTTGCGGGGCTTAAACTAATAATAGAATTTGTTGAGCTTACTTCTTCTTTCGGCTCAGTATTTTTTTTAGTAAACATATATTTTTACGAAACCAAGCGCCAACTTGCATAAAATCATTTCACAGAAGGGATTAACTTGATCCGTACTGACTAATAATCAGTCGAATTATTATATTTATATTATTTCGTATGTCAAGTAGATATTTTTACTCAAGAATTAATATTTATGCTAATATTTTTTTATGATTATCACATACCAAGGAGTCGAAGGATTTAAAGTTCAGTACGGAGAAAAGATTTTGGCTTTTAACCCTGTCTCAAAAGATTCAAAACAAAAATCTACAAGATTTGGCGCAGATATTGGGCTTATTTCTTTAAATCATCCTGACACTAATGGAAAAGAACAACTTTCTTTTGGTGACAGAGAGGCTTTTGTTATTGATGGTCCTGGTGAGTATGAGGTAAAAGATATTTTTATTAAAGGATTGCCGTCAAAATCAAAGTACGGAGGTAAAGAATCAATAAATACTATTTTTGTACTAACAATGGAGGGAATGAAATTATGTTTTCTCGGCGCTCTTGGAGAAGCAAATCTTGATCAAAAGACAATGGAGTCGATTGATGGTATCGATATTTTATTTGTGCCAATAGGTGGCGATGGTGTCCTTGGACCATCGGAAGCATACAAACTTGCAGTTAAACTTGAACCGGGAATTATGATTCCAATGCATTTTGGTGATGTTGGTGAGAAAGATTCGTTAAAGAAATTTTTGAAAGAGGGAGGTTCCGAAGATGTGAAGCCAATTGATAAACTTACAATAAAGAAAAAAGATATCACGGGTATGGAAGGCGAGATAATCGTACTTTCATCAATCGTCTAATCTATATTTATGAAAAGAATTTTAGAAAAAATAAGACAAAAGCCAATGCCGGTGAAAAAAACAATCGCGTTTTTTATGACCATTGTTTTAATGTTTTTAATTACTGGACTTTGGATCGTCTCACTTGATAAGACAATAAATTCGACCTCACAGAAAGCTAGTGTGTCAGAAGCCTCTCGTCCATTAGAGATTTTAACCAAGCTTTTCTCAGGAGCTGTAGTCGATGAAAATCGTTGAAAAATAGAAGAAAATTTGCTATAATATAGGTTAATTTAGATATGCCAAAGGAAAGAGACGACCAAGAAAATGAGCTAAACAAGCCGGTTCCTACCGGCACTTCTCACAATATAATAGACGTGCCGATTGCTGACGAAATGAAGGCCTCATACCTTGATTACGCGATGTCAGTTATTACTTCTCGCGCACTCCCTGATGTAAGGGATGGACTAAAGCCCGTACAAAGAAGAGTGCTTTTTGTTATGCATGAACTCGGGCTTTCTTCAAATGCGAAATTTAGAAAATGCGCAAAAATTGCCGGAGATACTTCAGGTAACTATCACCCACATGGAGAGGGCAATGTTTATGGTGCGCTAGTTAACTTGGTTCAAGAATTTTCTATTAGATATCCTCTTGCACAAGGACAAGGAAACTTCGGTTCTATTGATGGTGATCCTCCCGCAGCCATGAGATATACAGAGTCAAAGATGTCAAAAATCGCATCTGAAATGTTGAAAGATATTCAGAAGGACACCGTTGAATGGAGAACAAACTATGACAACACTAGAAAAGAACCAATCTATCTTACTGCAGGAATTCCAAATCTCTTATTAAATGGAACACTTGGAATCGCCGTTGGTATGGCATCAAATATTCCTCCACATAATCTTGGTGAAGTTGTTGATGCAACATTG
>CAZOXE010000004.1:0-11771 GCA_964583835.1 uncultured Candidatus Saccharibacteria bacterium
TTACCCCCCTTCCATCAATCACAAACCCTTTTGTCTGATAGATGTGATGCATATATTCAGTAAAAATTTATTTCGATATTTCTATTCCAGTCATTTCATCTCCCCACATAACTCCCCATGGTGTAGTTTCAAAATTATAATTTAGTTTTTTAAACTCAACTGACTTAAGATGGGTTGCTTCTTTTATAGCAGTCTCATTTTCCTTAATTATATTCTTCATTTTTTCATTAGCATCAAAAACCGCTCTTGCCATTTCGCCCGGAATGAGTTTCATTTCTTTTCTCTTATCTTGAATTATTCTTATTAAATCTCTTACTATACCCTCTTCAATTAATTCTGGAGTAAGCTCTAAAGAAAGTAGAACATTATTGGTCATTGTCATATCATAAAGGACCTCTTTGACGTTTACTTCGTCTTTTATCAAATAATTATATTCGTGTTTTGAATTCAAGATTTCAGACTTTATCTTCAAAAGAGAGAGAGGTTGTCGCACTTTTATTTTTGCTTCTGATCTCTGTTCAAGCGCAAACGAAACAACCTTTCTCACTTCACTCATTTCTTTGATGATTTCTTTTTCTGATTCATTTATCTTTTTCGCTTTTGGCCAATCTTCAAGATGAACACTTTCTTTTTCACCCTTTATCTTCTTATAGATATCTTCAGCTAAAAATGGCATTGTGGGAGCAATCACTTTTGCTAACTCTGATAAAACATTTCTTAAGGTTTGGAGAGCAAAATCCTTATCTTCACTTTCTTCCTTGAATCGATCTCGGCTTCTTCTTAAATACCAAATCGACAAATCTTCAACAAAATCTAATAATGGCCGTGTCGCCCTATCAAGCTCATAGCTATCAAATTTTTCTGTTACTTCATTTGTAAGCTCTTTTAGTCTTATTAAAATCCATCTGTCCAATATATTTTTACTTTGGCTAGAAATATTTATCTTGTCTTTTGCATAAAGCTCAAAGAATGAGACGACATTCGACAGTCTCATTATTACTTTTTTCACAATCTCATCTAGACCTTTTTCGGAAAATGCCAAATCTTCTGCGTGCATTGCAGGAGAAGAAAGTAAGTAATAACGCATTGCATCAGCTCCATATTTATCCAAAACATAATCGACTTCAGGATAATTTTTTAGTCTCTTGGACATTTTCTTACCATCTTCTGCAAGAACAAGTCCATTTACTATCACATTTTTATAAGGAGACTTATCAAAAAGAGCGGTTCCCAGAACAAGGAGAGTATAAAACCATCCTCTTGTCTGATCTTGTCCCTCTGCAATAAAGTCAGCAGGAAAAATCTTACTTTTACCCCACCATTTACTGAATTCACTCTTGTTTTCAAATGGGTAGTGATATGCGGCATATGGCATAGACCCTGATTCAAACCAACAATCAAAAACGTCTTTGATTCTTGTCATTCTCTCCCCTCTTTCATTTATCCAAGTTACATCATCAATGTAAGGTCTATGAAAATCCAATTCATATTTTTCATTATGAGGAATAGGAGCAAAATCAAGTTCTCTGAATTCTGCTGTTTTAACAAAATCATCTTCAGATTTTATTTTTATTGTTTCCTTCAAATCAGCACCTTGCGCGACTGCCATCAAAAACCACACTCCATATTCGTGCGTAACGATTAAGACATTCTTTCCATCATATTTTCCATCTAACTCATACAGAAAATCACCAAACCGATTCTTAGTTTCGGTAAGATTCTCTCCTTCGGGCATATTCTTTGAAAATCTTTCCTCCATTGAAGAATAGAAATTATGATAATCACTTATTGGTTTTAGATTGAAAGCTCCAAAATTTACTTCACTTAGTCTGTCGTCAACAATTACCTGATTATCTTCTAATCCCAATTCTTTTTTTACTATCAGAGCTGTTTCTTGTGTTCTTACAAAAGGAGAAACAATGATCAGATCAATATTTTTATTTTTTAACTCTTTTGCAGAAATCTCTACTTCTCTTCTGCCATTCGCCGTAAGATGATGAGGGTTGTCTTTCTTGTTGCTAATTATTCGCTTTATATTGTGTTCTGCCTCACCGTGACGCATAACAAAATATTTATTTCCTCCACGAGTTCTTTTTTTCAATTCCTCCAGCGAACCAATAACATCCTGTGAGAGACCATCGTCAGATCTCCAGACAGGTATTGCTGTCCCCCAATATCTAAGCCTTGATATCGCCCAATCTCTTGCCCCTTTAAGCCATTCACCAAATCTTCCTTTTCCTATTTCCTTGGGCACCCAATTAATCTTTTCATTGAGTTCAAACATCCTGTCCTTTATGTTAGTGACTTTCACAAACCAAGACGAAGTTGCGTAATTTAAGAGTGGACAATCTGTTCGCCAACAATGTGGGTATGAGTGAGTAATCTTTTCTTTAGCGAATAAAAGATTTCTATTAGCAAGATTTTTTAAGACTTCAATATCTGTTGATTGATGAGCGTCAGGTTTTTCATCAGTAGACTTTGGTTTTGCTTGAAGACCAGCAAAATCGACCACCTCTTTTTTTATCGTTCCATCCATATTCACATGCTGAACAAAAGGAAGTTTCTCTTTTTGTCCCAACAAAAGATCGTCTGCACCAAACGCAGGCGCAATATGCACGATACCAGTTCCATCCTCGGTTGTAACAAAATCAGCTGAATACACTTTCCAACCATTCTCATGATTTTCAAGTTTTCTATTTTTTGAATAATAATCAAAAAGAGGTTTGTATGATTTTCCAACAAGAGAACTTGCCGAGACTTCCTCTAATAATTCATATTTCTTGCCAGCAAAAACTTTTTCCAATCTTTTTTTTGCCAAAATATATTTAAGGCCGTCACTTTCGACTTTTACATATTCAATATCTTTACCTATCGCTAATGCCACGTTGCCCGGCAATGTCCAAGCTGTCGTCGTCCAAGCTAATAGGTATGTCCCCTTCTCATCAGCTAGCTCAAATTTTGCAGTCACAGATATGTCTGTAATGTCTTTATAATTTTGTCCAACTTCAAAATTTGAAAGTACAGTTTCAAGTTCTGGAGAAATATGCACAGATTTTAACCCTTCATAGGCAAGGCCTTTTTTGTAAATTGTTTTAAACGCCCACCAAACTGATTCTGTAAAGGTAGAATCCATCGTTGTATAAGCATTCTCCATATCAACAAATCTTCCTGTTCTTGGAACAATTTTTTTCCACTCTTTTTCAAAACGAAAAACGCTTGCTTTTGCAGCCTCATTAAATTTATCGATACCAAGCTTTTCAATATCTTTTCCTGTTTTTACATCAAGTTCTTTCTGAACAAGGTTTTCAATAGGAAGTCCGTGGCAATCCCAGCCCCACTTCCTTGATAAAAATTTTCCCTTCATTGTCTGGTAACGCGGAATAACATCTTTCATTGTTCCAGCAAGAATATGACCATAGTGGGGAGTTCCTGTAGCAAAAGGAGGTCCATCATAAAAAACAAACGGCTCTTTGTTTTTTGTCTTTTCAAGAGTCTTTTCGAAAATTTTGTTTTCTTGCCAGAATTTTAAGATTTCCTCTTCTCTTTTTGAGATAGCGGATTTATGCTTATCCTCCATAGATATAGCGCTATATTAGCACTCAAAAGCTATTTTTGCTATCTTGAAGAAAGAAACGGAGGTATATGATGAAACAAGGTGTTCAACGAAAAAAAGGTAAAAGAAAAAATCGGAGTAAGACGCAAATCAAGCAACAAACTATACCGGCCAGAACACCGGACACTTCATTTGAGGTCCCAAGAATTATGTATAGCCTTCCTGGAATATAAACCGCACTTGCGGTTTTTTTTATAAAAAAATCTAGCACCCTCAAAAGGGATACTAGATTATAGTCAAGGTCGGAGAAGGAAAATCCCTCCAACAAGTAACACTACACCGAGAACTTTCTGAAGAGTAACGGTCTCTGAAAAGAAAAGAATACCACCAACAACCGTCACGACAATCATCATGCTATTGATGAGAGGAACGACTGTTGAGACTTCCATTTTCGAAGATCCAAGTGCCTGATTGTAAAAAATGAAACCTCCACCAGCCAATAGCCCGGAAATAACAAATTTCCACCACGTCATTTGGAACCCATGAAACGAAGCTACTCCTTGCTGTAGCGAAGCAAGCAAAACAGGAGCCACTGCAAAGATTGTAACGGTAAGTATTCCAGCGTACCCAACTTGTCCTGCACTTCGAACAATCAACGGCCACCCTCCCCAAGTAATAGCCACCATAAAAATGGCAATCCAGATCTGTATCATAGACACCTCCTTATTTCTGCAGAATATTATATCACAGACCCAAAGAAAATCAACCCTACATTCTCTTTGGAACTTTAATTCCTAAGATTTCTAGTCCATTTTTTATCACCTGTCCTACCGCTTGTGAAATCGCTACTCTTGTTTGTGAACTTGGATCATTTTTATCAACAATTTTCTCTTTTGCGTAAAAAGCATTAAACTCTCCAGCGAGATCAACCAGGTAATTTGAAATGATTTGAGGAGCAAGTTCGTTTCCTGCCCTTTCTACTAGCTCAGAAAATCTGATTAGTTTTGCCTCAAGAACGCTTGGATCAAGATTATCTGTAATTTTTGTTTTAATTCCTTCTTTCTTTGCTTTATCTAAAATAGAGTTTGTTCTCACATATGTGTATTGAAGGTAAGGTCCAGAGTCTCCTTCAAAAGAAATAGATTTATCAAAATCAAAAATAATATCCTTACCTGTTGATTGTTTTAATATTGAATATTTCAACGCTCCTATCGCAACAATTTCTGCAATTTCGTTTTTCTCCGTATCAGCAATCTCTCTGTCGGCAATTTTTTCAATTATTTTTTTTGTTATTTCCTCAATTAAATCTTCTGCTTTTACCACACTTCCTGTCCTTGAAGACATTTTTCCTTCAGGGAGTTTGAGCATTCCGTGCGATATGTGTGTAGTTTTTTCTCTAAGCTCTGGAAAGATTTCCTTCATAGCCGAAAGGACTACTCTAAAATAGTTATCGACTTCGTTTCCAGTTATAACAATAGATTTTCCGTATTTATATTTACTATGTTTTATTTTTGCCAAACCAAGTTCTTTTGCCTCGTAGGTTGGCAAACCTTCTTTACTAATAAACACTCTGGTGTGAAGATTTTTGTCTCTGTTTTCTCCACGATATACAATCGCACCTTCACTCTCTTCAAAAATATTTTTATTTTCAAGAACAATTTTTTTACCAAATTCTCCGGTTTCACTTTCAAAAAAATAAAAATCAAATTTTGTTCCGAGGAGCTTGTAAATTTCTTCAAACCTATCTAGACTTTCTTTTCTTCCTTGTTTGTAGAGCTTATTTATCTCCTTATCACTCATCTCATAGATTTTTTTATTTAATATTTTTATTTCGTTCAAAATGTCTTTGTCTTGTTCCGACTGAACAGATCCATATGCATAAGATTCCCCCCAAGAAAGATTTGGTTTCTTAATTTTCCCCCAGATCGCCTTGGCAACATGAAGTCCAACATCGCCCTGGTAGTTTGCCCTTTTCACTTCTGCACCATTCCATTCAACAATTCTTGAGATTGCCTCGCCTATTGTGTTCGACATCAAATGCCCAATATGAAATTCCTTGAAAGGGTTTGGATCGGTGTATTCAATTATTGTCTTTTCCTTCTTTAAATTTTTATTTTTTCCATATTTATCTTTCTCTTTAAGTATTTTTTCAATTTCTTTTATATAAAAATCTTTAGATAAGAAAAAATTTATAAAACCTGGACCGGCCACTTCGATCCTAGCGACATTTTTATTTAACTCAAAATTTTTTATTAAATCTTCAGCTAATTCTTTTGGACTCCTGTTATTTTTTTTGCCTAAAACAAGGGCGATATTTGTTGAATAGTCTCCAAACTCTGGCTTTTCTGGTCTATCAATAGAAAAATGAACGTTCTCAAGACCGAGTTTTTTTATTGCTTTCTCTATAAGTAATTTAAGTTCCTCCTTCACAAAACAATTCTAGCATGTTTGCAAATTCTTTCGAGAGGAGTAAAATCGCGATTAGAGAGGTTCTAAATATATAGGAGGTGTCTATATGAAAGAAACGATAGAAGCAGTAGTGGCGATGACCGACTCTGGTGTTATCGGAAAAGACGGCGATTTGCCGTGGAAAAGACAATCGGGAGACCTTAAACACTTCAGAGAGATAACCATGGGTCACAGTGTCATAATGGGAAGAAAGACAGCGGAATCGATCATTCAAAGAAATGACGGCCCACTGGATGGACGGACGAATTTTGTACTGACTCACGATAGAAAATGGAAGTACCCAGGATTCTACACATGCATCGATATCCACGAAGTGTTTCATTGTTTTGATGGAAAACTCTTTGTAATCGGTGGAGCCTCGCTCTACGAACAAATGCTTTCAAATTGTGTTCGTCTTCACATCACGAGAATCCAAGCTAACGTCAGCGGAGACGCGATATTTCCAAAAGTCGATTTTACAGATTGGATACTTGCAAAACAGACTGAAATTTTTCTGCCTGATGAGAAAAATGAGTTTCCGTATAGTTTTCTTACTTGGGAGAGAAATCCACCCCCACCGCCACTGCCAATAATTCAAACCGCTTAATTAGCGGTTTTTATTTGACTGTTTGAGAAATGAGTATAAAGTTGTAATCGGAGCAGAACCTAAACAAACAAAAAAGGAGGTAAGATGAACAATCTTCATTGCGTTGATTATTTAACCTTGGAGCAAAGAAATCCCGACCATCAGTACAGCACTTTGCTTCAAAAAATACTTACAGAGGGCAAAGACAAGAAACCGATTCACTCTACGCTCAAAGAAAACGCCGGATCAGGCCATTCATTCGCACGAGAGCTCACGGGCAAATCTTGCATTCTTGAATTTGATATGAGAAATGGGTTCCCCGTTCTCACTTGCCGAAATCTTCGAAAAGCATTCAAAGGTGCACTTGGAGAACTGATTGGTTTTCTTAATGGGGCCGAAACAATTGATGACCTCGAAGCATATGGATGCCCAAGAAGGTACTGGGAAAGCTGGGTTACTGCAGACAAATGCAGAATCTTTGGTCTTCAACCAGGACATCTTGGTGAAGGGTCTTATGGCCCAGCATTCAGAAATGAGAGTGGCTTTGATCAGCTTTATGCACTAAACAGAGCAATCAGAGATTATCCGATGTCGAGGACGCTTGTCTTTTCGTCTTGGGTTCCTCGACTTGCACTCGGAGACCAATCACAAGGTTTCCCAAGGAAAGTCATTGTCGCCCCATGTCATGGAGATTTTGTTCACGTTCATATTTTTCCTGAACTTCGTGAACTTGAACTCGTCCATGTACAGAGATCTGCTGATATGTGTGTTGGTTTTCAGATGAACCTGATTCAATGGTGTGCGTTTGGCATGATGCTCGCTTATCTTCATGGATACAAATACACAAAATACATACATTTTGTTTCAAGCGCCCAGATATACGACACCCAGTTTGATTCAGCAAGAGAACTTATACGAAGAGTGCCCCATCCGTTTCCAAAGGTCACTATCAGGCTTAATAACGTAGTAGATTGCCCTTGGGAATTTCGGCCAGATGATTTCGTTCTTGAAGAATACGAGGCCGATCCGTGGTTTACTATTCCAACCCCTATCTGAACTCATTCGACAATTAGAGAGTCGTAAGATTTATTCTTGCGACTTTTTTTATTAACTTGCAATTTCTTTGTTAAATAGTAATCTTCAAAAAGAAAGGAATAAATATGAACAAGAAATTTGTGAATTTGGATAATGCGAGGGTTGATGAGCAAAGAAAAGTAATGGAGAGGATTGTCAAAAATGGCGAGTGTCCTTTTTGTTCGGAAAACCTTTGCAAATATCATCCGAAGCCAATCATCCTTGAAACAGGTCACTGGATTGTAACAGAAAATGCTTGGCCGTATGAGATGACGAAAAATCATTTTTTACTGATTTCACAGCGCCATATTGAATCCTCTGAAGAGCTTTCTCGAGATGAGTGGGCTGATCTAAAAGGTATCCTAGAGATACTCAAAGAGCGATTTAATCTTACTCATGGAACTTTGCTGATGCGATTTGGAGATTCTTCAAAAACAGGCGGGACAGTTAAGCATTTGCACATTCAAGTAGTCCAATCAGATCCAACTCATCCAAATTATGATTCAAAAAAAGGGCTACGCACAAGAATCGGCTAGGCAATAGCCGATTTTTTATATAAAAAAGCCTCCGCAAAACGAAGGCTTTACTGTTAATCTACAACTTGAATGATTCCAACACCATACTCGAGAAGAGTCTCTGCTGACCCAACAAGAGAATAACCGTTTTTGAAATAGAGTTTTTTGATTCCAGCATTTGCTACGGCATATGCACAAGGCGGGCAAGGAAACGTATCAACATAAAGAGAAGCCCCTTCAGTGATTATCCCTTTTCTCGCGGCTATTGATATCAATGTTGCCTCACAATGACCAGAGGTGGAAAGCTCAACATATTCTCCAGCGTTAAAATTTGCCCTTGGATCTCCTGCGAAGTACGGAGCAAATTCGTGAGGCATGTGTTTGTTAAATACCCACAGTTTCCTTCCATCAAGCCCGATCAGCACTCCACCAATTTGTCGCCACCAATCTGAACTTCTTTCTCGAAGTGATTCAGCAAAGTCCATTATCTGCTTATCCAACAAATCACTTGAAGTTATAATTCCTGACGTTTTTGGTGGAACCTTTGACAAAGATCTTGGCATATCCCAACGAAGAAATGTGTTAATGCTCTTGAATTTATTTGCATCATCAGTCCCGAAAAAATATTTCTCAAAAAACCTCGTTAAAATATCCTCGTCGGGAAGAATAATCTCATCAAACTCACGCAAACGATCAACTTCACTCTCATAAAGTATTTCAATTATCTTCTTTGGAAGGACTCCTTGAAGTGCAAGCTTAACATCAGAAGCGCTTAGGCATCTCGGATCTCGGGTCACTCCACTTATTTCTCTTTCACCCTCTTTGGCAATCTTTCTTGCGAAAGAATCATCGAGAATAAATATAGGGGCACCCACGCCTTCCCTTGCGAGAAAATCGAGGTACCCCTTGTGAAGAACTGGAATGTAGATGAGTATCGCTTTTTTCATTTTGCCTCCTGATTGGGATTTTCAAGAAAATCCTCAACAACTTTGTTAAGCCTATCCTTTAGCGTCTTTCCAACGTCAATTTTCAGTTTACGAAATTTCGCTGTCGTTGAAGTTGAGGATTGACGAGGAAGATTAACTAACTCACCGCAATGTTTCCGAAGTTCTTCAAGATCGTTTTGAACTTCAGGACCAGTACTCATCGACACCACAAGAACATCTGGTTCGACAACATCAATTACATCAAACTTATGATCTGTTGCTCTCTTCACCGTGACAATATCAACTGTTCGAACTGACCGAACGACCTCAAACCTCTCCGATTCTGGATCAAAAGGTCGATCTGGTCCCTTGCGTTTTTTCGTAAGATCATCATCATCAATCGCAACAACCAAAACATCACCTCGAGCCTTTGCCTCTCTGAAGTACCGGGTATGTCCCGTGTGGAACATATCCCAGACACCTTGTGTCATGACGATTTTAAGACCAAGCTCTTTCAAAGCCTTGATTTTTCTCTTCAGTTCGTCGTAATCAGAAATGAAAAGCGCCTCCGGAGATGTAAACAAATTCCTCTTAATCATATCCATTTTAATGTCCTCCTTTTTCTTGCCTTAGGCTATCACCCAGCAATAACTCATTCAATATTGACTATCGTTCTAAACTGAATTCTGATAAAGAAAAATACGGCTCAAATGCCGTATTTTTCCGAAAGCAAACTTTGGTGTGGATTATTTAACCTCAACTCCCATACTTCTTGCTGTGCCTTCAATGATTTTCATTGCAGCATCGATATCATTTGCGTTTAGATCAACCATCTTTTCTTCTGCAATTTTTCTGACTTGGTCTTTTGTAAGAGTACCGACTTTCTTTGCTATGTTTGTCCCAGAACCTTTTTCTTGTCCGAGAGCTTTTAAAATAAGTCTACTTGCTGGCGAAGTTTTTTGAACGAAATCAAATGTTCGATCCTCATAAACCGTAATGACTACCGGAACAATGCTTCCTATTTTATCTTTTGTCGCATCATTAAATCTCTTTACGAATTCTCCAATATTTACTCCAGCCTGACCAAGAGCAGGACCAACAGGAGGAGCAGGATTTGCTTGTCCTCCAGGGATTTGCAATTTTAATTGTTTAATAATTTTTTTAGCCATAATTGATTCTTAATTTGACCTAGCGAGAAGCCCTCTTTAGAGAGGCACTAAGAAACATAAAATACCTTAAACCTTCTTAACTTGCAAGAAGTCTAATTCGACTGGAGTTTCTCTCCCAAACATGTTTACCAAGACCTTGATTTTGCCTCTATTCTCATCGACTTCGCTTACCTTTCCTTCAAGATCTTTAAATGGACCATCAATTACAATCACAAGGTCGTTTGTCTGAAGATCAATCTTGTGGGTAATAGTATCTTTATTCATTCTTCCAAACAATTCGTCTACCTCCTTTTTTTCTAGTGGAACAGGATAAACTCCTGCGCCAACAAAGCCAGTAACCCTAGGAGTATTTCTAACAACATACCAAGAGTCATCAGTTACAATCATATCCACCATGATATAGCCAGGGTATATTTTTTCCTCTTCCTCTACTCTTTTTCCTCCCTTTATTTTTATCTTCTTTTCAGTCGGAACCAAGACATTAAAAATTTTATCCTCCATTCCCAAAGATTCGATTCTCTGTTTTAGATTTCTTGCGACGGCATTCTCATAACCAGCGTACGTATGGATTGCGTACCAATTTCTTTCTGAGATTTTTTGTTTTAAAGATTGATTTGAAGACATGTTTCTAAATTAAATAATTTTTTCTAATCCTAAAGTAAAGATATAATCGAAAAATCCGAGAAAGAATGCGATAACCACAGAGACTAAAATAACAAGTAATGTAAAAGCTATGGCTTGTCGTCTTGTTGGCCAACTCACATGCTTCATTTCCCCCTTTGTGTCTTTGATGTAATTAAAAAATCTGTTTAACATAATTTGTATTATAGCAGAGAGTTTATTTGTCGAGTTAAGAAAAATATATTCCCTACATCCTTTGTTTTTCTAAAAGAAAACCGCCCTCAGGCGTATCATTAGATTACGCCTGAGGGCGGTAAAAGTCAAGCCCCGACTTTTATCTTATTTCGTAAGTAATATTTATTCTTGATGTAATTTGGCTCTCCCCAGGAGATACTACTGGTGCAGATTTCATCACGTCATATGATGATTCTGCTCCTCCATAACCATATCCTCCATAGAATTCATCCTCATAAAAGCTTATAACCCTTACAAGCTTTACACCAAGTTCCTTGGACAATTTTTCAGCTTTTTCTTTTGCTTCTCTGATTGCTAGGTCTCTTGCCTCAGCCTTATATTTCTCTTGATCATCAACCTCAAAGCTTGGACCATAGATATCTGAGATACCAAGATCACCTAATCCAGCCAAAATCTCTCCAGCTTTTGATACATCTCTCACTTTTACTGAGAAACTTTCTGAAACACTATACCCTGCAAGAATTCTCTTTGATGGTACGCAAGGATAAGTAATACATTCAATGGTTTCATATTCGTATCTTGGGTAGACAGAATAATTTGTTGTTTTGATATCTTTTTCATCGATTCCTTTTTCTTTTAGAAAATCAAAAGCTTTTTGTGCTTTTTCAGAAGCCGCACCTTGTG
>CAZOXE010000005.1:0-7593 GCA_964583835.1 uncultured Candidatus Saccharibacteria bacterium
ACAGTTTGAATCTCTAGAGTATTTTTTTCTTAGATAAAAACGATAAGCAAATATAAAGATTGAAAGAAAGAGTAAAAAAATTAAAAAATATATATTAAATACAAGGAACGACCTCATAAAAACACCGAGAATAAAACAAGAAACCACAATAAAAAAAATCTTCCCCTCTAGATAAATTGGTTTTTCGGTTTTTGCTTTTTCTACTTCTTCCACGAGTTCTTAATTTCTGCCTCCTCCTCTTCTGATACTGCTTTTTTAAATAGAACGTTTTTCTTGCCTTTCACTCTTCTTTCACATTCTGCCCATGTTTTGTGAACTTGAATCTTTCCATCCACTCGACTTATATACGAATAAGCTTTTGCTTTGGCTCTGTCTCTTTTTCTTTCTTCCCCTTTATCTTCGATTTTTGACAAGTCAATTGGATAATCCATCATCTTTCCATTAAAGAGACTTGGTATCTCTCCTTTTGCAAACAATACTGCAATTTGATCCGCTTTTTCATTTGCCGGAATGTCGGCATGCCCTCTTAATTGGTTCCACTTAATATTTTTTCCTTTTACTAGATCATAAAGTTTTTGCCAAAGATCTTTATTCAAAACAGCTTCCTTTGCTTTTGTCTGCCAACCATTTTTTATCCAACCGTGCACCCATTTTGTTATCCCATTAATTAGATAACTGGAATCGGAATACACAACAATATCAGAGGAGGTGACTTTGTAATTGGTTTTTACATATTCAAGAGACTGAATTACCGCCTCTATTTCCATTCTGTTGTTTGTTGACTTATCGCTGTGCCCACCAAGCTCTACGACATCTTCGTTTACCGAAATTATTGCTCCCCAGCCACTTTTGCCAGGATTTCCAAGAGATGCTCCGTCTGTAAATATTTTTATCTGATTCATTTCGATTAATTGTACCAAAAGTGTAATAAAAAAACCGAGTATTACTCGGTAGAAATTAGTGATTAGAAAAAAAAGCCAAAACAATGTTATTTCTTGGAGGGCTAAGAAGTGTCGCCTTCAGGCCAGTTATTACTGCAATTAGAAAGAGAAATTCTTCTGCCTGTAGCCGACTGCTGTCTTCCAGTAAGCGCATTTGAAACCATGTTTTGGTTCCTTTATTCGGATGATGAATCTCCATTTCCTTATCCCCTCTTAGGAAACTCACCGTCCCTAAAACATAATTGATTTCAACCTTATCACCTGCCTTTAAGCACGTGACATTTCCATCTTTTATAAAACCATACATACTTACCTCCTCTCTCCCCACAGATTACATTTCTAATGTAAGGTGTCAAATAAAATACCTACAGCACACTAGGCCATAGGTATAAAGATTGGTTACACTTGAATAACAGCAACTGGTCTCCAGTAATCACCGTTTCCTCGAGGAATTTCCTTAGCAGGAAACCCATAATGACTTGGATGAATTGCTTGCATTTGGAGATTGTATCCGCACTCACCTTGTCTCTCGGTATCGTTTGGATCCATGGTCATTGAAGCCCACATATCTCCTGGTGTAACGGGTTCATCATGTAGCTTCACCCACTTAACCTTTGAATACTGAGTCTTTTGCTTCCTGATTCCAAACATAACAGCCACACCGGCTATCAATCCAACAATTAGACTTCTCCTTGTTTTCATCAACTTCTCCTCTCTCCCCACAGATTACATTTCTAATATAAGGTGTCAAATAAAAAAACCAAGGAATAACCTTGGTTAAGAAAATCTAGGTTTGAGTCCAAAGCGAGCAAGCTCAGCTAATACATACACAAGAGACTTTTTACCGAATCCTTTACACGCGAGCATTTGTTGAATGGACAAATTACTAATTTGCCCAACTGTTACATATCCGTTTGATGACAATGCGTATAGTGCTATTGATTTTTGATTTTTCACATCCCCGAAGACCTTTCGGGCATCTGTTTCGAGTAAATTATCGAGCGCTTGTTCATCCTGTCTCAACAGATCCTTGATTTGCTGAATTTCTGTATCAATATTGCCAATCAAACAGTGTATTTGATTTTTAATTCGAGGATTTAACCCCATATTTTTCTCCTCTCTCCCCACAGATTACATTTCTAATGTAAGGTGTCAAATAGATAAATATTCAAATGTAGAAAATTGTTTAAGACTACACAACATCAACAACCTTCAATCTTATTTCAGTAAAACCGTTCCAACCATTTTTTTCAATATTTGCAACAAGGTTTATCTTTTGACCTTCTTTAAAATCAAACCCATTAAAGAAACTGATTGCTTTTACCTTTCTATTTTTTGAATTTTCAAATTGAAGTTCCAGATGGTCTTCGCCTTTACCAAACTTTTTCACTCCTTTCACTACTATACCTTTAAATAGAAAAATTGGTTTTGGATTACCCATTCCGTACGGCCCGACTTGTTCTATTATTTTATAGTTTTCCATATTTACATCATCAAGACTCATTTCTTCGTCAATAAATACTTTTTCTGGTTCTAGTTCCTGTAGACCATTTGCTGTTTCATTTAAAATTTGGTCGAACTGATGGATTTTTTCTGGATTGATAGTGAAACCACACGCCATCTTGTGTCCACCGGCTTGTAAAAATGTTTCCTTTGGAGCCTTCTGAGTTAATTCAAAAATATTCATTGATCCATCTGATCTTGCTGATCCTTTGTAATTCTCCCCGTCTTCTCGACCCCAAAGAAAAATAGGTTTCCCAACATCTCTTACAATAGAAGTTGCGACATGACCCAAAATTCCCGGTCTCCAATTTGGATTTCCTATAACCAGCACTTTTTTATCGCTCAAGTTTCTATGCGCTATTTCTTTTTTTATTTCTTTGACAATAAGTGCGACTGAGGTTTTTCTCTTGTTATTTATATCCTCAATATAACTAGCGTATTTTTTTGCCTCCTCTTCATCCTTTGCAGACAAGAGATAAAAGGCCTGCATAGCATCCCCAAGCCTTGAAGCAGCGTTTATGCGTGGCGAAATTGAAAAAGTGATATCGTCTTCATTCACTGTCTCTTGCTTTACCCCCGCCTTTTTCATTAGTTCTACTAGCCCAGGCCTCCTAGATTTCCTCATTACCTTAATTCCATAATGCGCAAGTGTCCTATTCTCACCTTTTAAAGGAACCATATCAGAGACTGTCGCAAGTGCCACCATATCAAGAAGCCATTTTTCATATTCTTCTTTTATGCCAAATCGATTTATCTCAAGGATTTTTTGTATAACTTTAAAGATCACACCTGCTCCACACAAATCGCTCCAAGGGTAATTGCATTCTTCCTGTTTAGGGTCAACGATCGCAAATGCAGGAGGGATTTCTTGAGGAAGATGGTGGTCTGTAATTATTAAATCAATATCAGCTTCCTTTAAAAGTTTTGCTGGTCGAACATCTACAATTCCACAATCGATTGTTATCACAAGTTTTGCACCCCTATCAATCGCAACTGACACAAAATTGTTATTTAAACCAAAACCATCATTATGTCTGTCAGGAATATAATGACTAAAGTTACTAAATTTCGCCCAAGTAAAAAAATCTCCCAAGATTACTGCACCAGGAATACCATCTGCGTCATAATCACTAAAAATAATTACATGTTCATTATTTTTTATTGCATCAATAATTCTATTGGCAGATTTTTCAGCATCTTTAAGTTCGCCGGCGGAATTTGAATCTTTTACATAATCTAAATTGAGATAGTTTTCTGCATCTTTTTTATTTACTATCCCTCGGTTTACTAACAGTCTTTGAAGGAGGTCAGGATAAATATCTAGTTCTTTCGGAATTATTTCGTTCTTGATTTCATACTTTACCGACATGAGTGCCATTGTAACATACGATGAAATTGCCCTATAATTAGCTTATGGACTGCATATTTTGCAAAATTATAAAAGGAGAGATACCCTCAGTAAAGATATACGAGGATACCAATTATCTTGCGTTTTTGGACATACAACCAAATAATCCAGGTCATACTTTGGTGGTACCAAAAAAACATTCAAGAAACATTTTTGATATAGAAAGTAGCGACTTACTTGGACTTTATGAAATCGTTAAAAAAATATCTGCAGCAGTAAAAAACGGGGTATCAGCAGATGGAATAAATATCACAATGAACAATGAACCTGCTGCAGGACAAATCGTTTTTCATACTCATACTCATATAATTCCCAGATTTAAAGACGATGGGTATAAACATTGGGGCCACAAAAATTATAAAGAGGGTGAGATTGAAGAGGTTGCCAAAAAAATAAGAGAAAAAATTATTATATAATATTAAATCTCTATCCTAAGAGAATTCTCAATCGCGTCTATCCCTGGCAAAGTTTCGTTTAATAGATATTCAAGCATTGCTCCGCCTCCTGTCGAGACAAAGTCCATTTCTTTCTTTAATTCATCTGGTAAAGAAGAGACTGTATCCCCTCCTCCAACTATCGTCTCAGCTTTAATTTCGGAAAGTCTTCTACCAAATTCAAGAGTTGCTCGATTGTAGTCTTCTTTATAATTTCCAAGAGGACCATTCCATAAAATAATTTTTGATTTTGAAGCAATTTCAGAAATTTTATCTATTGTCTTAGGCCCCGCATCAACGATCACGTCGTCTTTTCCAACACCCCTGATATCAACAACTTTTATTTTCCCATCCACACCAGAAACAACAACATCTTCTGGTAAAACAAGCTTTTTATTTTTTAAAGTATCTTTAACAAACTTTTCCATTCCTGACTCATAAAGTGATTTCCCTATTTCATAACCAAGTTCCTTCATATAGTTGTTTGAAAGAGCACCACCAACAAAAACTCTATCGGCTTTCTGTAGATATTTTTTAATCAATGGAATCTTGGAGCTAATTTTTGCTCCCCCCAGAACAAAAAAGAACGGGTGAATAGGATGTATAACTCTTTTTAAATTTTCAATTTCTTCAACAAATAATAGTCCGAAGTATGACGGCAAGTAATTAGGGACGCCTACAATTGATGCATGGGCTCGATGAGAGGTAGCAAACGCATCATTTACATAGATTTCTCCAAGTGAGGCGAGTTTTATTGAAAATTCACTATCATTTGCTTTTTCCCCTGAAAATTTTCGTAAGTTTTCAAGAAGTACGATATCTCCTGACTTCATTTTATCTACTTCGCCCTTTATCTCGTTGAAATCATTACTTTTAATAAAATTCAATTGACAATAGAGCTTCATTTCTTCGGCAACAAGCTCAAGAGAATCGTTTGGACTATCTGTGATATGGCTTATTATCACAATCTTTGCACCTTTGTTCTTCAAAAAATTAATCGTAGGCATTACAGCCTTGATTCTATAATCATCTTTCACAACTCCTTTTATTATTGAGACATTTAAATCAAGCCTTAGAAGAACTCTGACATTTTTTAAATCATCAAGTTTCGCAATATTTCTCATTTTTCTATAATTTGTCTGTTGTTAATAGAATTTCCTCAAAATTTTCAATATTTAAACTATCTCGTCCAACAAGCAATCCATCAACTTCGCCATTTGAGATTAGGTCAGCTACATTGTCTGGGTTCACAGATCCACCGTAGAGAATTGGGATCATATCAGCGATCCTCTTTCCAAAACTCTCTATTATTATTTTCTTTATAAAGAGCGAGGTTTGATAAAGACTGTGCGCATCTATCGCCTCGCGTGCACCAATGGCCCAGACTGGCTCGTAAGCAATCATAATATCTATAATTTCGTTTTTCTTCACACCTTCAAGTGATGCCATTATTTGTTCACGGAGTTTTACGAGATAAGCTCCATCGGTATCTCTTTCGCTCTCACCAATACATAATATTGGCTTGATTCCCGTTCGTAGTAGCGCTCTAACCTTTCTAGAAACATCGTCATTTGTCTCACCCATTTTTCTTCTCTCGGAATGACCAACAATAGAATATGAAACATTAAGATCCTTCAACATTAAGGAGCTTATCTCGCCAGTATAGGATCCTTCATCTTGATAAAAAACATCCTGTGCCCCCCTAGATACTTTTTTATTTTTCGAGTCACTTTTTACTGAAGATAAATAAAGAGAGGGAGGGCACACAACAACTTTTGTCCTCTTTAGATCTTTTGATATTTTTTTAGTTGATAAAAAAAGTTTTTTTGCATCTTGAAGGTTTGTAGGATTGAGTTTCCAGTTTGCAACGACGATCTTTTTATTACGCGGTTCCATACAATCAATTATATCACCTGATTATAAACAAAAAGAAATCTGTATTATGTTAGAATTAATCAATGATTAGGAAAGGTTTTAGTCTCATAGAAATCACTATTTCTATCGGAATACTAGTTGCCATCCTAGCTCTTGGTATTGTCCCATTTATGAGTGCCTCAAAAGATAAGGAACTTGAAACTATCGCAAATGCAGTACTTTTAAAACTTGAAGAGTCAAAAACTGATGCCATCTCAGGAAAATTTGGTGAAAATTCTGGCGTTTGGTTTGATACAACCTCATATACAATCTTTTATGGAGATTCTTATGATCCAGATAGTGTAAATAATGTCGTCACTTCAATTAGTGAAGAGTTTGCTATATCAACAGACATAATGAATGATGCAGTGATTTTTGAAAGAGTATCTGGGAATGTTGAGGAAACAGGAACAGTAACTATCTCAGAGGCTGATGATTTGAATAACAGTATAAATATTGTGGTAGGTCCAACGGGTAATTTAACAATTGTAAAATGAAAGAAAAAGGTTCAGGTTTTATAGAAGTGATTATTGGGGCATCGATAATTATTTTGATTGTTGTGGCCTTCGCGCTTGCTGTAAAAGTAAATGTCCTAATAACTTCTAAAAATAGTGACCAAAACCAAGCCGCTCTACTGACAGAAGAAGCGGGTGAAGCTCTTCAGTTTTTAAGAGATCAAAACTGGAGCGAGAATATTCTAATTTTAAATGACGACGCAGATTATTACCTTTATTGGAATGGTACAAATTATGAAATTTCGGCCACTCAAACTGAGACAAACAATGGTTTCCTTGTAAAAATAATTTTTGATGAAGTATACAGAGATGCCGGAGATTCCATTGCGGAAAGCGGAACGCTTGATGAAAACACTCGTAAAGCAACAATAAGCGTTTATAAAGACATTCTTCTTGATCCTATTATTGAATCTGAAATGTTGCTCCATAATAATTATGAAGAATAAATTGATCACAAAAAAAGGTTTTACTTTAATCGAGACTCTTCTTTACGCTGTCGGTTTGGCGTTGATACTTATGGTTTTAGGCTATTCTCTGTCTCAAATGTATAAGTTTTATAGAGACCTTACTATATTGCCGAGGGTCGACAGAGTAGGTGTCAATTTAATTGATAGAATCGTTAAAGAGATCAGGAGTGGAGAGTCGATAAATTTAGCGCAGAGTGAATTTGAAGACCCTACAGGGTCAATAAGTATAGAAAGCAGGGAAAATGGGGCAGATGTCACAAAGTTTTTTAGTTTAGATACAGGAAAAGTTTTATACCAAATAGAAAGCGAAACGGCACAAGAACTTAATCCTGATGATATGTCAGTCTCAAGGTTCTATTTCTCACAATTAGTCTCTCCCGTATCCGAAGCGATAAGAGTCGAGTTAGATAT
>CAZOXE010000005.1:7603-9321 GCA_964583835.1 uncultured Candidatus Saccharibacteria bacterium
AACTTTTTCAGGGCTTTCAATATTAAGACGCTCTTATGAATAAAAAAGACAAAAAAAACGAATCTGGTCAGGTTTTAATTCTTTTTACCTTATTTTTTACAGCAATATCCCTTGTAATTATCGCAGGATTTACAGGCCCAATACTTTCAGGAAACACTGCCTCTAAAGCCTTTATGAATTCAAAGAAATCTTTTCTCCTTGCTAACAGTGCGTCTGAGGAGGCTCTTTACCGTTTAAAGAACAGCATGAATCTGCCGTCATCAGAAAGTCTAACCTTGTCTGGTTACACAGCAACAATAGATATTGCAGATACTTCTGATGGAAAAACTGTGAATATTGAATCAGATGTTGAAAATTTCCAGAAGAATCTCACTTTAAATGTCACAACAGGAGAAGGGGTGAGTTTTAATTATGGTCTACAGGTAGGACAAGGAGGATTCATAATGTCTGGAGGCGCGGGAGTCTATGGAAACGTATACGCAAATGGAGATATTGTCGGAAGTGGAGGTCCTTTTATTACCGGAAGTGCAATCTCTGCAAATGTGTCCGATCCGGTTGCAGACCAATCAAACGGATCATCTTTTCCGCCATCAAATTTAGTAGAGTTTGGAGGTAAATTAGTTTACTCAGACACTCGAACTGATGATTTGGCACAAAGTTTTAAAGTCAGCACTACGACACCAGTAACAAGTGTTCGTTTTTACATAAAAAAATACGCAGATGTTTGGATGAATAATGTCACCGTAAGAATCACAACAGATAACGGTGGCAAACCAAGTAAAACAACTCTTGCGTCAGCAACTTTAAGTGCTCCGCAAGTAACAACTTCATTGAATTATCTTGGAACACCATTCACTAGCTCTCCTACCCTAACTCCTGGGACAACATATTGGTTAGTTCTCGATACAAGCACAACATGGGGTTCTTACTATACTGTTGGAGCGTCAAACAACACTTATTCAAATGGTTTGACGAAAACAGGGGCCTGGAGCAGTTCAAACGGAGGAACATGGTCAGACACAAACCCGGCTGGACTAGATGTATATTTCGACCTCTATGTTGGAGGTGACACGGGCAAAGTTTCTGGAATAACTGTTGGAGATGATGCATGGGCGCATGAAGTAAACAATTCAACTGTTACCGGCACTATCTATTGTCAATCTTCTTCTGGTAACAATAAATCCTGCGACACATCAAGACCAGATCCTGTTGAGACACCTATGCCTGTCTCTGAAGGAAATATTCTTGATTGGAAAAATCAGGCCGAAGCAGGTGGAATTACAACAGGAAATTTGTCTTACGGTGGTGCTGATATTGCATATCTTGGTCCACAAAAAATTAACGGCAATCTTTCTGTTGGATCGGGTGCAAGACTATATATTGAAGGGCCAGTATGGGTGACAGGAGATATTACTGTAAACGGAGCGGGGGTAGTTCAATTATCCCCTTCTTATGGGAATGAAAGCGGTACTATTGTATCTGATGGGAAAATATCGGTTGGTGGTGGAGGTTTCTTTGAGGGTTCAGGAGAAGAAGGAAGTTATCTATTAGTTCTTACAACAAGTACATGTCCGACCGGCTGCAGTAATACTCCAGCAATCTCTGCGTCTGGAGGAACAGGTTCAGTGGTATTAAATGCACAGAATGGAAAAATTACTCTTTCAGGAGGAGCTCAGGCAAAACAACTTACTGCAAAAGTGGTGGAAATGACAGGAGGA
>CAZOXE010000005.1:9331-11534 GCA_964583835.1 uncultured Candidatus Saccharibacteria bacterium
ACAATACATTATGAAGAGGGGCTGACAAATGTAAATTTCTCTAGCGGACCATCAGGATCATGGAATATTACGAATTGGGAGGAGCTATAAACTAAATCGCATTCACAAGTGAATACATTGGCGTAATCATTGAAAGTGCAAAAAATCCAACAGCTGCTCCTATAACGAGCATTAAAATTGGCTCAATTATTGTAGACATGTTTTTTGTTTTCTGATCGACTTCGTTCTCGTAGTAATCAGCAACTTTCAATAACATATGTCCCAATTCCCCCGTCTCCTCTCCAACCGCTATCATCTCGCTAACGAATATTGGATAGAGTTTCGACGCTCTTTCAAATATTTCAGACACTGGATTACCAAGTTGTATATTTCTCTCGGCTTTTTTTATTACATCTTTGTAATATGAGTTCTGTATTACTTCTCCGGTAATTTGAATTGATAATAACGCAGGAACCCCTGAGGCAAGAAGCGAGGACAGTGTTCTTGCAGTTCTTGCAGAGTTTGTCTCCTTAACCAAAGGAGAAATTATAGGTAAATGAATGATTATGTAATCAATGACTCTCTTCCCCTTTTGAGTCCTTGCTACAAAATAAGTTATCACACCTAACACAAATAAAACTATTAGAGCCGAGACGAGATTGTGTTTTATAATATTGCTCAAGAAAATTATTATTTTTGTTGATAGAGGCAAATCAACACCAAGTTCAATAAATGTTTTTGTTAGAGTTGGAACAACATACACCATCATAAAAATTGCTATGACGATCATAGCAAAAAATATTATTGAGGGATAAAGCATTGCTCCTTTAACTTTCTTTTGCAAAAGATAAGATTTTTCCATTTGATCAGCAACTACATTTAATGATTCGGACAACTTACCTGACTCTTCACCAGCAGAAACCATGGCTGTCATAACCGTCGGAAATACTTTCCCTTCATTTTTCATTGATTCACTTAAACTGTGGCCACTTTTAATGTTTTCTTGGAGATTTACTAGTATTTTTTTCAACCCTCCTTCCTTTGACTGTCTTTCCATAACAGAAAGACTTCTTGACATTGAAAGCCCAGCCTCAAGCATTGCTGATAGATTTCTTGCAAAAAATATCTTTTCTTGCGTTCCGACTCTTGATAAAAATGGAATGGACATAGAAAAGAAATCCTTTTTTTTCACTTCTCCGTTTTCTTCGGCATGAAGCAGTACTAATCCTTGTTTTTTTAGGATTTCATACAATTCACCCTTACTCTTAGCTTCAAGTACCCCTGTCTGTGACTCTCCTTTTGAATTTGTAGATTTATAACTAAATTTCATACTGTTTATTCTGCTGCAACTCTTAATACCTCTTCGATTGTTGTAATGCCTTGAACCGCTTTAAATATTCCATCCTCAATCATGGACAACATCCCCTCTTTTTTTGCTTGGGAATTTATTTCATCGGATGTGGCGTTCTTAATAATCATATCTTTTATTGTATTTGTAACTTTTAGAATCTCATGAATACCGACTCTGCCCTGAAAGCCCGTCTCAGCATCCTTTGCCTTATAAAAAGGAATCTTATCCCAATCAGATTTTGCTGGCACTATCTTCTCTTCCTTTAAAGTATTTAAGACTTTGTTTAAATCCACCGATTTTTTGAGCGCCTCAATCTCTGCTTTTGTTAAATAATATTTTTCTTTATCATCGTTCAGTTTTCTAACAAGACGCTGAGCGATAATTACATTTATTGTTGAAACCAAAAGAAATGGCTCAACTTTCATATCAAGCATTCTTGGAATCGCTCCTGCAGCACTATTTGTGTGAAGTGTAGATAACACAAGGTGTCCTGTAAGAGCAGCGTTAATGGCAAGTGAAGCAGTCTCATTATCTCTAATTTCTCCAACCATTATTATATCTGGGTCCTGTCTAACAAGAGTACGAAGACCGGAAGCAAATGTGAATCCTATCTCAGATTTAACTTGAGTTTGATTAACTCTTGGCATTTGGTATTCAATAGGATCTTCAATCGTGGAAATATTTACATCAGGTGTGTTCAGTAAATCCAGAATTGTGTATAGAGTGGTCGTTTTTCCTGATCCGGTTGGTCCAGTGGTAAGTATCATTCCTGTCGTCTGTTTCGTTGCCTCATGTATTCTCTCAAGTCCCTCACCATGGAAACCAAGAGCTTCAAGAGTAAACCCTTTAGAATTTTCTTTCAAAAGACGCATA
>CAZOXE010000006.1:0-10684 GCA_964583835.1 uncultured Candidatus Saccharibacteria bacterium
TGTAATCAAACAAGTTGAACAAATATTTAAGACAGTTTCACCTGACGTTATACACATAAACAATATTCATTTCCATTTATCTTATCATTGCTTAAAGATTGGGAAAAAATATGCAAAAGTGGTTATTTTTACAGCACGTGATGTAATGACATTTAATTTTGAGAAACTAACCACAGAAAGGTATTTAAGAGATTTTGTTTACCGTACCACATGGTTGGATCATTTAAAACAAGCAAAAAAAAGATGGAACCCCTTTAGAAATATAATAATAAAAAGATATCTCAAGTATGCAGATAAGATTCTTGCAATTAGTAATGCTCTAAAAATTGCGTTAATTGAAAATGGTGTTGAAAATGGCAAAAATGATATAGAGGTCGTGTATAATGGCATTAATACTCGTGAGTGGAAAATTTCATCTGAAGCCATTGATTATTTTAAAGTTGAACATGGTTTGGTGGATAAAAAAATAATCTTATTTGGCGGAAGGTTAAGTGAGGCAAAGGGTGGAGAAAAAGTAATTGAAGCCTTAGTTGAAATAGCAAAGAATGTTCCCGACGTTACGCTCTTGATAATGGGAAAAAATGATTGGTATGTAAAAAAGATACTGAAAAAAGCCGAGAGTCTTGGAATAATAAAAAACATTTTGTTTCTAGGATGGATAGAGGGAGAGAATATAAAGGCTGCTTACGGATCGGCGGATGTAGTGTTGATGCCTTCGATATGCTTTGACTCTTTTGGAAGAATTAATATTGAATCAATGGTTTCAAAAAAACCTGTTGTTGGTACCTGTTATGGAGGAACACCTGAGATAGTAGCAGATGGGGTTACAGGCTTTATTGTAAACCCGCTATATCCCGAACAAATAGCTGAGAAGGTAATATATTTACTAGAAAATCCAATCAAAGCACAAGAGTTTGGAAATGCTGGATATGACAGAGTTAAAGAATTATTTGATACAGACAAAATTGTTTCGGAATTATTAGTGCATTATAAAAAATTATTAAAAAACACCGAATAATGTTTTATTGGAAATAAGAAGAAATATTAATCAAAAAATCATTAAATTACTGTTGATTTGCAAAAGTTTAATAAAAAGTGATAAAATGAGCGAACTATGAAAAAGGTTCTCGGAGTGATTCCCTCAAGGTTAGGCTCAACTCGTATTCCAGAAAAGATGTTAAAAGATATACACGGGAAGACCTTAATTGAGTGGACCTATAGAAGAACGAAAAATGCAAAAAACCTCGACTCTTTGGTTATAGCTACAGATTCTGATCGTATCGCCGAAGTGGCAAAATCCTTCGGTGCAGAAGTAGTAATGACTTCAGTAGATCATAAGACGGGGACTGACAGGGCTCAAGAAGCGGTAAAAAAGTTTAGTGCATTTAAGCCTGACCTTGTCGCAATTATTTGGGGAGACGAGCCCCTTTATCCGGCAGAAATTATTGATGTCTGTATAAAAAGAATGATAGAGCAACCTGATCTCGATGCAATAACCGCTGCCGATAAAATTACTAATCCTGCTATGCTTAACACAGACAGTGTTGTAAAAGTCGTGACTGATAAAGACGATAGGGCTATGTACATTTCTCGTTCCCCGATACCTCATTGGTTTAAAGGGGATAGTCCGGACTATTATCACATTATTGGAGTTATGGTAATGAGAACAGATTTTCTAGACAAGTATGTTTTGATGAGCCAAACACCTCTTGAGATGATAGAAAGCGTTGAACAATTAAGAATAATTGAAAATGGTTACAAACTTGGGGTCGTAAAGGTAGATTCAGGTAATTTGGGCGTTAACACTCCTAGTGAGCTTGAAGAGGTAAGAAAAATAATTGAAAGTAGGGAATCTAAATAAGTAAGTTATACAAAAAATATAAATATGAATTCTGTTTTAGTAATTTTTGATAAATTGTTACTTAAAAAAAACAGTAAATGGTTGCAACGATTTAGTACGATAGTTGCTCCAAAAATATATAAAGATTTTATAGAGAGTAATAATATTAATTTTGTCGATTTAGAGCATCTTGTTGACAGTGGCAGCATTCAGCAGGCGTCAGAGTTTACCCGTGATTTATCAAGAATTGAAACCAACAATGGGGATAAAATAACAAAATCAATAAACTATAAAGGGTTTGATCTTTGGTGGATTCATTATACCGATCTAATGCACAATTTCTCCTTTCCGTATACCCGATACAAAAGACTTCTTGAATTTTTGAAAACTTTTTCGAAAGTATATACTTACGGGCTAAAATTTACCACATTATTTAAAATATATTTAGAATCACATAACAGTCAATTAGTTACTCTTGATAGAAAACAGAGGGGGTTAGTTTCATTTGGTATCATTTTCCAAGTTTTATTAACTATTCCATTTATATTATGGTCAAAATTTAATAATTATAAACTTATGCTTTGGACTAGTGATCAATTTGATTCACAAAACGATTATGATTTTAGAATGAAATATATTTATGAGGAATTAAGAGGAAGAAAAATAAAATTCATAGAGTTTATTAGAAGTATGGAGACCTCAAAAGTCGTATTTAAACATGCGATCAGTAGAAAAAGACCAGTTATTTATTCCTACGCGATTGTCACTTTGATAACCAGTTTGACGAGTGTGTTTGGAAAAAAGGTAAAGAGAAAGATTGGCGAGCCAAAGCCACATAAGAACAATGACCAGATGCAAAAGTTTATGTTAGATGTTTCGAGAGTATATCTTTTAAATAGTCTGGGGGATATGTTGTCTATAAAAATATTATATTTGATTATAAAGTTTTTAGGTATAAATACGGCAATAATCCCGTCAGTTTCAGGAAGAAATTTTCATGAAGTCCTGGCCTGTAAATTGTTATCAGTCGAAACAATTGGAGTTCAACACGGAGTCTCTTCTAAATATCTAACTTTATCTGATTTTATGCCAGAATTTGATGGAGCAAAACCTTTAACGTTAGATAAGTATGGACTCTGGTCTGATTGGTGGAAGAAATATTATAAAAAAAATAGTAAAGCATATTCCGCTGATCAGTTATATGTATCTGGACCAATGCGTCCGTTAGCTAATAGTCACGATAAACAAAAAAATTACAACAGTAATAATATAAAGGTTCTTTTTGTCTCAGAACAATTGGCTGATCCTGAGGAAGTGACATTTTATCTTCAGTATCTTTTGAATAGAAATGGCATATCAGTTTATTTAAAATTACGTTCGTATCGTGATGGTTTTGAGGATTGGTTAAGAGAAAATAAACCTGATTTGTTGGATAAAGTAAAAATTGTTAGGGGGGATATACACGACGCTATTTCAGAATCTGATGTGGTTGTTGGATCTTATAGTACGGGTGTTCTAGAAGCGCTTCTTCAATTAAAAACTCCAATATTTTTTAAGACAAAAAAATGGGGGGATTATTATGATTTGAAAGAGCTTGATTTAGGAAATCTATTGTATGTTAACGGTGAAGAACAATTATTAGAGTCTATAAAAAAACACCAAGAAATACCTAAGGATTTGTTAGTCAATCTTCGAAGTATGTTCTTTGGTGAAGGAAATAAAAATGGAAGCAAGTGGGTTGTTGATCAGGCAGAACAAAGACTAAGACTAATCTAGTTTTTGCTGTTAACTTTCCAGACAATTATATTAATTATCATGCTCACCAATGAGTGAAGAATATTTGCGACTACAAGTCCGAGTATGCCACCCCATAAGCCAAATATTGCATAAAATAATATTTTAATTATGTTTTGTATAATACTGTTTATAAAAATTGGACGTGACAATTTTTGTGACACAAGGAGCAAGCTTATATAACGATTTGGCATAGCAAAGACGAAGCTTATAGCAAGCAGTTGTGAGAAGAAGATAGAGTCAATATACTGAGGTAGAAGATACTTGAATAAATAAGGGGCAACGAGTATGTAAAAAATAGCAACTACAAAGCCAATAGATATTCCTTGAAAGATTCTTCTATAAAAGACGGCGTTTATCTCCTCAGTTGATTTTGTTGAAAATTTTGGAAATCCTATACCAACCCAATTTTTTATTAAACCAGTTACCCTTTCCGGTACAGCCATTGCTAATGAATAAATGGCAAGTTGAGTTGCCCCCCAAAAATGAGTAATAATGATTTTATCAATCTGAGAAGCGACTGGCCCAATAAAACCAATAAAAGTTAGCTTTCGTCCGTATTCCAAAGTATCAGTATCTATTTTGGTGTTAGGTTTATATTTTTTAAGTATCAAGAAGTAGAAAAATAGTGTTGAGATAAATGTGGTCAAGGAATAGGCGACAATTAACCATACGACCTCCCCGCTTAATAGGATAGACACAAAAACCCCAATAACGTAAACAAATGTAGAAACTATACTTGTAATACTCGCAACTTTGAATTCTTTCTTGCCTTCAAGATAAGCGCCGTATGTGTTGAGCGCAAGTGTTGGAGGAACAAATACACCCAAGACAATAAAAGACAAGGCAAGTACAAAGTTTTCATTTAAAAAATAATAAAAAGATAGAGTAAAAAAGGAGAGCAACATTAACAAATTCCATTTGAATTGGTATCTAACTGATTCTTTAAGGGACCCTTCGTTTCCACTTGCCACAGATCTTGATACAGCATTATTCATCCCGGTAAGTGTAAAGATGTTTAGAATACTAGCCAAAGATAAGACGTAACGATACATACCGTAGGTTTCTTTTGGTAGCAGGTTCGCAAAAGCAATAGCAAGTAAAAGAGAAAGTACACTTGATAGCGTCTGTCCAAATGTTACCCAAAAGCTACCTTTGGCAAAATAAACCATATCGGCTTTGGTGTATTTTTCGCTCCAACGCAGGATCAATGCTATTTTTTTTATTATATTTGTCATTACTAAATATAGTATTACATAATTTAATATTGTCTGAGAATAATTTATAAAAAAGTTCCGTATACAACGGAACTAGTTTGGCCATAATCCACGGGCCTTCAAAAAGACACTCAAGATCTCGTACAAGACACCCTCACCCCCTTTGGCTTTCGTTTGGCACATTGAACTTTCAATAGCCTCATGGCAAGCATCGGCAGGTGAGATACTGAGTCCAGCGGCTTTCAGTGTGTCGCAATCCTGAATGCCATCACCTACGAACATAATTTGGCTCAAGGGAGTGCTTGTTTTTGATTTGATTGCCAAAAGTTTGTCCTTTTCGCCTAAGACAGGTATTGCACCCAGAGCAAGCGCCCTCTGTCTGACACAACAGGAATTCCTTCCGCTTATGAAGTATACTGGAAAGCCATTTTCAACAAGGATTTCAACTACTTTGCCATCTCTTGTGTCGAATCTATAACCTTCAAAAATTCTATTATCCTTATCGCCAGCAATATATTCAACTTTTGTGCTATTTGGTCTGCCATTATGATCACAAGGAACCAGGAAAGTAAAATCAACACCGTCTTTCCTTTTCAGGCACCCTGTTTGGTTGTTGCTGGTAGCCATCTCATAAATAATTAAATCTCCTTGTTGAGTCATGACGCCGTCAACATCAAACCAAAATTCTTTTATTTCCGAAGCTTTTTCTTCGACCGTATCTTTTAGTGTGTTTTTCATATAGTCCTTTTCGAGATTAGCATGGCCAAATTATCTCGTCAAACAATTTTTATGTATCATTAAATTGAAAATGTATACTTATTTTGATAGTGTTTATACAATAAAATCTCATGGACAGTAAAGAATATTTTATTAAAAAGGTTAAGGAGTCTTGTAATATCAATGATAGTTCAAGAATACTTGATTTGGGTAGTGGAAGATCAGAGAATTTCGAGAGTCTGATAAATAATAATCCATCTATTAGATATGTCGGAATTGAGCCGATAAAAAGGGATGCGAATACAGCAAAAAAACTATTTAGCAAATTTAGTAATGTTAAAATCTATAACCAATGGTCTGCTAGAGGAATAGATGGGTTTGGTGATTTTGAACTTTGTTTGTCATTGAGCGTTCTTGAGCACGTAAAAAGACTGGAAGAGTTTTTAATTGAAAGCATTGACGCAGTAAAAGATGGAGGATACATAGTGCATCGATATGATCTTGGACACGCGTTGTCCCCAAGCTCTCTAAAAGAGAAATTTCAAGTATTTCTTGGTAATAATTTTCCTAATCTGCTACCAGAAAGAAAATTTGTAAGATATTTAGATCCCGAAATAGTGATAAAAATTATGGAAGGGAATGGAACTAAGGTCGAGAAAATCACATATCATCAAATGCCGAATCATAAAAAATTTTTGAGACATTTTTTAAGTAACGATAAGAAGGGGCTGGGCATAGCAGAGAAAATAATTGATTGGGAATTTGAAATTTCACCCTTTCTTGGGGAAATGGACAAATCAATAAGAGAAAACCTTTTTCCGACAATTGCAATTTGGGCTAAAAAAAATAGTTAGCCTAACTCTCTTTTTTTTGATATAGTGGCTTCAATAAATATATGAATAATTTTTTAAAATATCTAATTATTACTGGCCTATTTCTTTTGCCATTTATTCCGCTTTTTGTGGCGAATAATCTATTTTTCCCGTACATAACTGGCAAGGCATTTGCTTTTAGGATTATAGTAGAAATTATCTTTACCTCATGGCTAATACTTGCAATTAGGGATAAGGATTACCGACCAAAAATATCACCACTTTTTATATCGACTCTCGTTTTTGTTGTAGTTATAGGTCTAGCTAATTATTTTGGAATTAATTTCGAAAAGAGTTTTTGGAGTAACTTTGAAAGAATGGAAGGTTACGTGACCATTCTTCATTTGTTTGCATTATTTATTGTAATTAGTGCTCTTTTTAAGAGCGAGAAAATCTGGAGTCGCTTCTTTCACACATCTATATTTGTAAGTTTAATATTAGTTTTGATTGGAATACTGCAACTTACAGGAGTAATGGATATATCGCAAGGTGGGGCACGTTTGGATGGAACCTTTGGTAATGCATCATATCTTGCGGTCTATATGTTGTTTCATATTTTCATAACCATTTTTTACTATTTTAAAAATTTAACAAATAAATTCTCATGGTCTTATTTATTAATAGTTTTATGCCAAATTTTTGTTTTGTATAACACGGCCACCAGAGGTGCGATTCTTGGTTTGATGGGAGGTTTGTTTTTGTTCTTTGTCTTGTTAGCAATATTTTCAACTGGAAATAATAAAATGATTCGTAATTTTTCTCTTGGTTTTATTGCAATAATAATTATTTTATCTGGAGCATTCTTTGTCTTCAAGGATTCAACTTTCATTAATTCGAACCCCGTACTTGATAGGATAGCGTCAATATCTCTTCAAGATAACACGACGATGGCAAGGTTGATCGTTTGGAATATGGCATGGCAAGGTTTCCTTGAAAGGCCATTACTTGGATGGGGGCAGGAGAATTTTAATCTGGTTTTCAATAAGTATTATGATCCGCGTATGTATGCGCAAGAGCAATGGTTTGATCACGCTCATAGTACACCATTCGATTGGCTAGTTGCTGGAGGAGCGCTTGGGCTCCTTTCGTATCTTGGAATAATCTTTGTGGCATTTTTCGTCATTTGGTTTCCAAAGGAAAATTCTTTAACGCGACAAGAGAAGTCTGTTTTAACAAGTCTTTTTGTAGCATACCTTTTTAACAATTTGTTTATATTTGACAATCTTGGGAGCTATTTAATTCTGTTTTTTATTCTAGGATATCTAAATTCAAGATATAGCAAAGCACTTGTAGCGGTTCCAGAGGCGGAGTTTTCGGGCACGATTAAGAACGCTTTGTCTATCGTTATTATAGTTGCCTTGGGCTTTGGGTTTTGGTCTGTAAATCTGAAAGCATACGCTGGTAGTAAAAATATTTTGAAAGCAATCAGAATTGAGGGTTTTAATGAAAATGGTGAACCATTTTTTTGTGAAAAGAAAAATATAAATTTATCTACTGAGGGCTCAAAAGTTTGTGATGAGGTTTCATACAATCTAGATCTTTTTGCAAAAGTGATAAAAGATAGTCCCGTAGGAAGACAAGAAGCAAGAGAAAGACTTTCTGATGTTGTCTTCGATGTGTTTGAAAATGATAGGAGTAGCGATGCAACAAAAAGTAAATATTTGGATTTTACAATTCAAGAATTGAATAAGAACAGTGAAGACAATTTGTTGGACGCAAGAAGTTATTATTTTTCTGGAATTTTTTATGCAAGAATAGGAGCTCTTGCTGAGGCTGAAAAGAGCCTCGAGAGAGCAATAGAACTGTCTCCTAAAAAACAAACAATACTTTTAAATCTTGCGAGAATAAAAATGGCTATGAATAAAACGGAAGAAGGTCTAGAAATATTTAAACAAACTTATGAATTAGACAAGAGATTTGATGAAGCTTGGGAGGCGTATACGACCGCACTTTATGTGTCGCAAAAAATTGATGAGTATAATGCTTTACTCGAGGAAAAAATTGCAAATAGGGAATATAGACCTATTATAAATGTTCTTAGTGTACTCTCTACTATTTACGAAAAAAACCCACAACTAGGATTTTCACTTGCAGCCACTTATCTTGAGGTTGGCGATAGAGATAAGGCTATTGAAACTATCAAGATTACAATTGAAAAGAATCCTGCATACATGAATCAAGGGCAGGCACTCATAAGACAGATTGAGGATGGGGAAAGATCCATAATAGAATAAGTTAACCACTCTACAGCATACAAATTTGCTTTTTTTAATGGAATATGCTATACTGCCTTTGTGAGTGTGGGGCATAACTCCATACAAACGAATGTCTGTGTAAGACCCCGCTTTTGCGGGGTTTTGCATTTTTAAGATAAGTTATGTAATAATAAAAGGGTTGTTCTGGCTATCCATGGCCGGCACAGCACTCACATAAGACATTTGTAATGGAGTTAGCACTGTCGGCCTTGAATGGCTGGAAGGCAAGACACTAGTCGAAAGGCTAGTGTTTTGTATTAAGTTTTGTATTAAGAAAGCGTTTTTAAAAGTATTATATAATAAATAAAAAGTTATTATATAATAACTCTGTCATTGATTAATTCGAAAATTTTTTATCATCAAAAAAGTTATCCACAAAACTTTTTCAAAATTTATTGTAAGTCAAGTCTTTTCGTAAGATAATTTTATTAGATAGTTTGCAGAATTTTTTGGTCGACGGTTGCAAACTTCTTTAAAAATAATTTTGCCTCGAGACAAAAATAAAATGGCTAAGAAAAGAAAAGCTGCAAAGAAAGTAAAGAAATCAAAAAAGCGAAAAGCAGCTAAAAAATCTTCAAAAAAGAAGAAGAGACGATAACAGTCAAAACCACACCTCTCACGAGGTGTGGTTTTTTCTATATATGTTAATATGGGCTATAAATTCATGATTTTAGATTTTATATTTGGCAAAAAAGAGGACAGATCTGTCAAGAAATATTGGAGTAGGGTAGACGAGATAAACGCCCTCGAAAGTAAATTCAAATCTCTAACTGATGATGAAATAAGACAACAGGTACTGTCACAGAAGGAAATGATTAAGGACGGAAAAACCCTTGATGAGATTCTTCCAGAAGCTTTTGCGATTGTACGAGAGGCTTCAGTAAGAACACTTCAAAAAAGACACTTCGATGTTCAAATGATTGGAGGGATGATTTTACATGAAGGAAAAATTGCTGAAATGAAAACTGGAGAAGGTAAGACTCTTGTTGCGACACTACCTCTCTATTTGAATGCTCTTTCTGGTGAAGGGGTTCACCTCGTCACTGTAAACGATTATCTCGCAAGAAGAGATGCTGTTTGGATGGGTCAAATATTTTCATTTCTTGGGCTATCTGTCGGAGTTATAAATCACGATTCATCTTTTTTGTATGATGCAAGTCATAATGAATCAGATAAAAAAAGAGATGAGGTGGGGGCATTTAAAGTTGTCTATGATTTTTTAAGACCATGTTCAAGGAAGGAAGCATACATGGCAGATATCACATATGGTACTAATAGCGAGTTCGGTTTTGACTATCTGCGAGACAATCTTGAACATAATAGTGATGCCCTCAGACAAAAAGATCCATACTTTGCGATAGTTGATGAGGTTGACTCAATCTTGATCGATGAAGCGAGGACTCCGCTAATCATATCCGCTCAAGCAGAAGAATCAGGCAATCTTTATCAAGTTTTTGCAAAAATTGCAGAGAAACTAAATAAGGATTCAGACTATACTGTTGATGAAAAACAAAAGGCTATACAATTGACTGACGAAGGTATATCAAAAGCTGAAAAAGCACTTGGTATTGAAAATATTTATACTGAAAAAGGAATAAAATATGTTCATCATTTAGAGACGGCCGTCAGAGCCAAAGCATTGTTTACTAATAATAAGGAATATGTGGTAAAGGATGGCGAGATAGTGATAGTTGATCAATTCACTGGACGACTCCAATTTGGAAGACGTTGGTCAGATGGCCTCCATCAAGCCATTGAAGCAAAAGAAGGTGTGTCGGTTCAAAAAGAATCAAGAACGATAGCCTCAATTTCTTATCAAAACTACTTCAGACTTTATAAGAAACTTTCTGGAATGACTGGTACTGCATTAACTAACGCAGAAGAGTTTCAAAAGGTTTACGGCCTCGATACAGTGGCAGTGCCGACAAATAAACCAGTTTTAAGGAAGGATTTGGAAGATTTAATTTTTCAAAACGAGAGAGGGAAGTT
>CAZOXE010000006.1:10696-10903 GCA_964583835.1 uncultured Candidatus Saccharibacteria bacterium
AAAAAGATAAAGGAGTTAAATAAAACCGGCCAACCTGTTTTGGTTGGTACAGTCTCAATTGAGAAAAATGAATTGCTTTCATCGTTTTTAAAACAGGAAGGGATTTCTCATGAAATATTGAATGCCAAACCTGAATATGCTGAGAGAGAGGGGGAGATAGTTGCTCAAGCATGTAGAAAAGGTGCTGTCACAATTTCAACAAATATG
>CAZOXE010000007.1:0-10774 GCA_964583835.1 uncultured Candidatus Saccharibacteria bacterium
TATTTGTTTTTACCTACATTGCTTGGTGATACCGTTGCCTTACTGAATGCTCTACCAAATTATGTCCAATCAATTAATTTTGCACCTTTTGGTGGGACCACAATAAAAGAATTTTCTCAAAATCAAACGATAAATAGCATCTTTTCAGTCGGAGATTTCGCTAAAGAGTTTGGTGATTCTGTGACCTCTGTCAGTTCAGGTTTCTTCTCAACTTTGAGTGTGGTGTTCGGAGGTGTCCTTTCTCTCGTTATGATAATCGTTCTATCTTTTTATCTATCAGTTCAGGAGCGTGGTGTAGAAAACTTTATTAAACTTGTAACTCCCATAAAATATGAGGCCTATCTAATCGATTTGTGGCACAGATCACAAAAAAAGATTGGATTGTGGATGCAGGGACAACTATTACTTGGGGCTATTGTTGGAATACTCACTTATCTTGGCTTGAGTATTTTGGGTGTAAAGAACGCAATGTTTCTCGCGTTGATCGCTGCAATATTCGAACTTATTCCTGTTTTTGGGCCGACACTTTCAGCAGTTCCAGCTATTGCAGTTGCCTTTCTTGATAGTGGTATTACTTTGGCGCTTCTTGTTCTAGGCCTTTATCTAATAATTCAGCAATTTGAGAGTCATTTAATCTATCCTCTTGTGGTAAAAAAAGTCGTCGGAATCCCTTCTATTATTTCTATTTTAATGCTTATAATAGGTGCTAAACTCGCTGGGTTTATTGGTATCATTCTTTCTATTCCCGTAGCGTCAGTGATGATGGAACTCTTGAATGACTACGAAAAGAGTAAAAGAAAAGAAAAAACAAATTAGTCGGATCTAAGTAAACTTGAAATGAATTCAAAAGAAAATAAAGGAAAGACTCCTTTTTATATAACAACAACATTGCCTTACGTTAACTCTAAGCCTCATATTGGTTTTGCTATGGAGATCATAAGGGCCGATGCTGTTGCTCGCTATAAGAGGCTCTTAGGGCATGATGTTTTCTTTAATACAGGAACAGATGAACACGGGACAAAGATATACCAAAAAGCGAAGGAGGAAAACAAGGATACTCAAAAATTTGTTGATGAAAACGCAGAAAATTTTAAAAAGTTAAAAGAAACTCTTAATCTTTCTTTTAATAAATTCATAAGAACGACAGATATAGAACATAAAGAAAAAGCTCAAGAGTTTTGGAAAAGGTGTAAAGATAATGGTTTTATTTATAAGAAAAATTATAAAGGACTTTATTGCGTTGGTTGCGAGATGTTCATTACAGAAAAAGATCTTGTTGATGGTAAGTGCCCACTTCATCCGGACAGATCTCCTGAAATAGTTGAAGAAGAAAATTATTTTTTTGCATATTCAAAGTTTGAAGAGAAACTTCTTGAGCTTTATAAAAAAGAAGATTTTGTTTTTCCGAGTTTTCGCTTGAATGAGATAAGAAATTTTGTGAAATCGGGTCTTGAAGATTTTAGCATTTCAAGGATCAAGGAAAAAATGCCGTGGGGTATTTCAGTTCCAGATGATGATAAACATGTGATGTATGTTTGGTTTGATGCTCTTGTAAATTATGTCTCTACGCTTGGTTGGCCAGATAGTGATGATTATAAAATGTATTGGGAGGGGGGAACTACAGTTCAATATTGTGGGAAAGATAATTTACAGCAACAAGCGGCTCGTTGGCAGGCCATGCTTCTTTCTGTGGGATTAAAGACGACAGATCATATAATAGTTGATGGTTTTATTACGAGCGGAGGACAAAAAATGAGTAAATCACTCGGTAATGTCATTGATCCTGCTGAGATCGTTAATGAATATGGAACAGACGCCCTAAGATATTATCTTTTAAGAGAATTGAGTCCTTTTGAGGATAGTGATTTTACTAAAGAAAAATTTAAGGAAGCATACAACGCAAACCTTGCAAATGGTCTTGGTAACTTGGCATCAAGAATAATGAAAATGTCGGAGGACAATTTGGACAAACCCATTGATAGGCCAGAAAACATAGATTTTCCTGATGAATATAAAAAATCTATTGAAAAATATGATTTTCAGAAAACTTGTGATTATATTTGGCAAAGAATAGGGGTGTTAGACGAAAAGATTCAAAAGACGGAACCATTTAAATTGGTGAAGAAAGACAGGGAGAAGGGGATTGAAGTCATAAGTGAATTAGTTTTTGACCTGTATTGCATTGCTGAATTACTTCAGCCGATTATCCCAAATACTTCGGATAAAATAAAAGAAGCAGTGATAAATAATATTAAGCCGGAGTCATTATTTAAACGAAAAGACTAAAACCTGAAAGATGAAATTAGATTATTTTGATATTCATTCCCATCCAAATTTTCCTCAATATGATGAGGATAGAGGCGAACTAATAAGTAGAATGATTAATAATTCTGTAGGGACTGTCTCAATTGGGACTGATTATAAAACATCAAGAGAATCTGTTGAGCTTGCAGATAAGAATGAAAATATTTGGGCCGCAATTGGATTGCATCCAGCTGATGATAATGGTGTGGTTTTTGATGAAGAAAGATACATCGAACTTGTTTCAAATCCGAAAGTAGTTGCAATTGGCGAGTGTGGTTTAGATTTTTTTCATATAAAAGACGATACGAGTCGTAAGAATCAGCGAAAAGATTTTGGAAAACAAATTGAATTTGCGATAAAGCACAACAAACCTTTGATGATTCATTCAAGGGATACTTATGACGAGGTGTATCAAATACTCTTGTCTTATTCAAAAAGTTTTGGCGAAAAGTTAAGGGGAAATATGCATTTTTTTGTTGGCGATGTTCCAATGGCAAAAAAATTTTTAGATATAAATTTTTCGATATCATTTACCGGAGTCATAACTTTTGTTCGTGATTATGATGAAACTATCAAATACATTCCAAAAGATAAAATAATGGCAGAGACTGACGCACCATATGTGAGCCCCGTTCCATATCGGGGAAAGAGAAATGAACCATCGTATGTAATTGAAGTATACAAAAAGCTCGCAGAAATAAGAGGAAGTAACTTTGAGGATTTAAGAATCCAAATCAACAATAATGTTACAAAGTCTTTTGGCATAGAAATGTACTGAATTTAACACTTATCCTTGACAAAACATTTACATCTGTTATGCTGGTCTGCTAGCCAAGTAATGGCTAAAATCAAAAACAAAACAGGAGGTAACAGGTGGTGGTTCTAAGTAATATGGTTCATGGGCGTTTTCAGGTCAAAGTCTTTGACGGGGGACACTTCAAGGTCAAACCAGTTCTTGATGGAATGAATGGGAGTAGGGAGCAAATTGCACGGCTCGATCAAAAAGAAGTCGTGTATGCTGTGACCGATTTGCTCGAAATGAATCCATCTCAACCTATCCTTGTGAGGGGAGAGGACGGTGAGGAAGTGTTTGTGAGTTCAAGTCGAACGAGCGGGCTTCCAAACGTTACCCCCGTAAACGGCATGACAGCAGTTCATGACGGGTTCAGGGTCCTCATGTATAACGAAATACAGATTGAGGACCAAGCCGCTTAACAAGCGGTTTTTTTATTGAAAATCCGAATTTAAAAACTGACCATAAATAGATGGATTTGATGTAATTAAATATCTATGTTAATCTCTACATACCGCGCTCGGTGGACGCTCGCTTCTAGAACGGGTTATCCATACTCGTCATTATAAATAAAGAGTGAGTCACCCCGCGGGCAATCTATGACAAAAGAAGAAGATGTTTTGGAAGTGTATGAACTTGGCTTCCATCTGATTCCTACTATTAGAGAAGAAGAAGTGGGTAAGGAGTTTGAGAACATAAATAAAGTTCTAAATAAATTCAAAGCAGAAATTATATCAAGCGAAGCTCCAAAAAGAGCACGACTTTCGTATACAATGGTCAAAAAGACTCAGTCAGGTAATGAGAAATATGATCATGCGTTTTTTGCTTGGATAAAGTTTGTGACTTCAACTGAGAATATTTCTAAAATTAAAGAGATCGTTGACGAAAATGAAAGAATTTTAAGATATATTCTTATTAAAACAGAAAGAGAGTCTTCTAAAACGAAGACAGCGTCGAAAGAAGAGGTGAGTGAAGACGAATCAGTTGATGAGGCTAAAAATGAAGTTTTAGGACAAGAAAAGGTAGCTATAAAGACAGAAGATATCGATGAAGCCTTAGATAGAAGTATTGATGAATTAACAAAGGAGTAATAGTATTAAGCTAATTATTATTAAAAATATTCAACCATGTATATAAACAAGGTAATGCTCTATGGAAACCTAACGAGAGATCCAGAAGTAAAAGCACTTCCATCAGGGTCACAAGTTGCGAGTTTCGGTCTTGCTACTAACAGAACTTATAAGGACAAGGATGGCGGAAAGAAAGAAGAGACACAATTTCACAACATTGTTGTCTTTGGAAAGCAAGCGGAGGTTGTCGGACAGTATCTAAAAAAGGGTAGACCAGTTTATATTGAAGGTAGAATACAAACAAGAAGTTGGGACGGTACGGATGGTCAAAAGAAATATAGGACTGAGGTGATAGTTGAGAAGTTTCAATTTGGAGCACAAGGAACAGGAGGAGCAAATACAAAAAATATTGCCGAAGCACCAAAAGATGACTCAAGTAATGATTCAGGTATAAATTATCCTGAAGAGGAGATAAATCCTGACGATATCCCATTCTAATAAAATTAATATGAACGATTATCTAAAAGCACACAATATAAGATATTTCGATTATAAGGACGTAGATGTCTTGAAGAAATTTGTTAATCCAAACGGCAGAATTCTTCCAAGAAAGAAAACAAACCTTATTGCGAAGCATCAAAGAGATCTAGCGAACGCAATCAAACGAGCTAGATTCATGGGGTTTATGCCTTATGTAGCGAGATAGATTTAAAAAAACCGCCTGATAGGCGGTTTTTTTATTCAAGAAAATTAATTCGTTACTCTTTCAACATATTCTCCTGTTTCAGTATTTATCTTTAGGATGTCTCCCTCGTTTATAAATATCGGAGTGATTATTACAGCGCCAGTTTCAAGAATCACTTGCTTTGTTACCCCCGTTGCGGTATCTCCTTTAATTGCTGGCGGAGCCTCTTTTACTTTGAGCTCGACCTTAATAGGTAGTTCCACACCAATTATTTTTTCATCAAAAACGAGAGCTTTAACAGATGAGTTCGGTTTTAGAAATTTTCCTTGAGGCCCAATCATACTTTCTTCTATCTGAAATCTTTCTTTTGGGTTTCCTTCCTCACAAAACCACCACTCTCCTCGGTTGTTATAAAGATAGGTAACGTTCTTTTTATCTATCTCTGCCTCCTCGGCTTTTTCGGATTGATGAAAAGATCTTTCCATCACTCTCCCAGTAATTAAGCTTTTGAGTTTAGTTTGATTTACAGGTTTTCTTTGTTGTTTTCTAAAAACATGCGAAGCAAGCACCTCAAAAGGTTCTCCATCAACCAATATATATTTTCTTTCTCTTATCTCGTTGTATTCAAGCATAATTAATTAATTAGTTTGGCTATGATATCATAAAATACATGCTTGTCACAGGTTTGTTTCTTTTAGGATTTTTTTTACTAATTAAGGGATCAGATGTTCTTCTGAAGGGGGCTTCTTCAGTTGCAAAGATATTAGATATCTCTCCTTGGGTGATCGGTACAGTCGTAGTTGGTATTGGTACATCAATCCCAGAGCTTTCAATCAATTTTGCCTCAGTTTTTGATGGAATGAACGTAGGGGTCGGTACGATAATAGGCTCAAATATTTTTAATATGTTTGTGATCCTTGGTATTTCAGCGTTTATTACACCTATAGTTTTAAATCCTGTCTGGGTGAAAAAAGACATAACGCTTTCAGCTCTATCCATCGCAATTGCTGCTGGTTTTTTTGTATTGCCAACACTTGGAGATAGAAGTTTTTTTGGTATTACAAGACTCGAAGGAGTGATGCTTTTCCTAATGTTGTTAAGTTGGATTTGGTATATGACGAGGAAGAGAGAGGGGGAGAATGAGGACGTCACTGATTACAAAGTGTTTACGTTTTTCAATTCATTCTTAATGATCCTCGCTGGAATAGCAGGAGTCTTTTTGGGGGGTCAATGGATTGTTGAAGGCGCGGAATTTTTTGCAAGATTTTTCGGTGTAAGTGATGGAATAATTGGTATTTTTATTGTTGGTATAGGAACATCAATTACCGAACTTGCTGTTTCGATTAGAGCAGCTCTTTCCAAAAGAATTGGTCTTGCCGTGGGAAATGTTGTTGGATCAAATATTTTTGATTTCTTCGGAATACTCGGAATGGTTGCGATTGTTAAGCCGATCGGGTTTGATCCTAGTTTATCTTTTGATCTATTAATAGCACTTATTGCAACCATTGTTTTTATATTTGCAATTGTTATAGGTAAAAAGTATGTCCTTTCAAAATTTGAAGGAGGTTTGATGATTTTATTTTACATTCTGTATATCAGCACTCTCTTTTTTAGAACATTTCTTTTTCTTTAATCTGGATTAGCAAGTTTTATCTTTATAGCATTAAATATCTCTTCAGCAATTTTTTTATCCTCCTTTAAATATTGTCTAGTTGCATCGTATCCACGCCCAAGCTTAGCTTCACCAAATGAATAACTTGATCCAGATTTTGAGATGATTCCAAATTTTTCTCCAAGAGCAATCATTTCTCCTTCTCGTGATATTCCTTCGTTATACATGAGATCAAATTCTGTCTGCCTGAATGGTGCAGCGACTTTATTCTTGACGACTTTAACTCGAACCCTACCACCCATAACCTCATCACCTTTTTTGATAGAAGCAATTCTTCTAATGTCTAGACGAACGGAAGTATAGAATTTTAATGCCTTTCCTCCTGGTGTTGTTTCAGGATTTCCAAACATTACTCCAATCTGCATTCTGATTTGGTTTATAAAAATTACTACTGTTTTTGATTTTGCGACGATAGCTGTGAGTTTGCGCAAAGCTTGCGACATTAATCTTGCTTGTTTACCAATATGTTGTTGGCCCATTTCTCCTTCGATTTCGTCTTTTGGTGTTAGAGCAGCGACTGAATCTACTACTATAACGTCAATTTTTCCAGATCTTACAAGACTTTCCACTATCTCTAGTGCTTGTTCGCCCGTATCTGGTTGGGAGATCAAAAGTTCATCTGTTTTTACGCCAATTCTTTTTGCGTATTCAGGGTCCATTGCATGTTCTGCATCAATGTAGGCGCAAACACCTCCTTGTTTTTGCGACTCAGCAACAGTGTGAAGGGCGAGAGTTGTTTTACCTGATGATTCTGGTCCAAATATTTCAATGATTCTTCCTCTTGGCATTCCTCCGACACCAAGGGCAGAGTCAAGGCCGATCGATCCGGTAGGTATTACATTTACGTTTACTCTCGGTTTTTCACCCAGTTTCATTATGGCATCCTCACCAAACTTGGTTTTTATGCTCGCAAGGGTGTCTTCAATACCAGAAATTTTTGACACTTTTGCCTCCTCCCTTTCTGTTTTTGTTGTTTTTTTAACCATAATGTATTTGTTATTAGTAACTCATTTTATCAATTTATTGCTCAAGAAGCATCAATTCTATCGTTTCACTTTCTTCTCTTCCGAAACGATCATGGGCATAGAGTTTTAGGACATTGTATCCTGAAAAAAGTAAAATTTTCTCACTAAAATTACCTTGCTCGTCAATTATTATCTGCCTGTCGTTTAGACTAACATAACTGACATTTTTCACGACACCCTCGACATTTATAAGAGGCTGGTTAAATGATTTACCGTTTTGTGGTGTTCTGATTTCAATTTTTGGACCCTCAATAATATCCTTCGAAACAAAATACACATAAGTAATAATTAGTAAAACAACCACCACAATAAAAATATTTTTTATTATTATTTTAGGATCGGCTGTCATCTTCCTCGATAGGGGATTCCTCTTGATCTATTTCTTCGTTCTCAGAATCATTAAAACTAATGACCTCTCTTGGTTTTGAACCGTCTGCAGGTCCTATTATTCCTCGCTCTTCAAGCATATCCATTAGTCTTGCTGCTCTCGCATAACCCACTCTAAGTTTTCTTTGTAGGTAGGAGGTTGATGCTTTTCCAGCTTCAATTACTATAAGTTTTGCTTCTTCGTAGAGATCATCGTCATCGTCTAGATTTTCATCGCTCATTGTCTCAAATAATGGATCGCGTTTTCCGTCTGCAGAAATAGTTATATCTTCTGGAATTTGGTCTTCATAATTTTTTGCTAAATGATTTACAACCTTTTTCACCTCATCTTCGTTTATAAACGCAGATTGGATACGAAGAGGTTTTGACATCTCGGCTGATTGGAATAGTAAATCTCCCGCGCCAAGCAACTTTTCTGCTCCGGGTCCATCAAGAATAGTTCTTGAATCGATTTGGCTAGTAACTTGAAGAGCAATTCTTGCAGGAATATTCGCTTTGATAAGACCTGTTATAACGTTAACCGAAGGTCTTTGTGTAGAAAGGATTAAGTGAATACCAACAGCTCTGCTCATTTGTGCGAGTCTTACGATCGCTGATTCAAGCTCTCTAGGGAAAGACGACATTATATCGGCGAGCTCATCAATGACGATTACTATATAAGGCATTGGCTCAGGAAGATCGTCAGTTTTTCCACTCTTTTTTCCTCTTTCTATTTCAGGCTTAAGAATGTTTTCATGATATGAAGTTATATCCCTTACAGACATCTGTTCTAAAACATCGTATCTACGACTCATTTCTTTGGCTGCCCATTTAAGAGCAAGGATCGCTTTCTTTGCATCTGTGATTACTGGAGTGAGTAGGTGGGGGATTTTTTTATAAAGTGTTAACTCGACTCTTTTAGGGTCGACCATGATAAATTTTAGATTTTCTGGAGAGTTTCTATAAAGAAGAGATGTGATTATTGTGTGTATTGAGACTGATTTACCTGAGCCTGTTGCTCCCGCAATCAAGAGGTGTGGCATTTTATCTAGGCTAGCAAAATGTGATGATCCAGAAATACTTTTACCGATTGCAAAATATAAAGGCTTGTGAGAACTCTTGAATTGGTCACTACCAAGAAGAGTACCAAGTCCAACGATCGACCTTGTTTGATTTGGAACCTCAATGCCAACAAGTGATTTTCCAGGAATTGGCGCCTCTATTCTGATAGGATGTGCAGCAAGTGCTAGAGCGAGATCGTTGTTTAGTGCGACTATTCTTGCGAGTTTCACTCCTTCAGCGGGTTTTACCGCATATCTTGTTACTGATGGGCCAACAGAGACTTCGTCCATTTCAACTGAGATGCCAAAATTTTGAAGAGTTCTCTTAATAATGTTTGCATTTGCTTTTATATCACCAACGCCCGGCTTACCCTTGTCTCCTTCAAGTAACGAAAGGGGAGGAGGTGTGTATTCACCGCCAAGACTGTATGGTTCTTTTCTTAATTCAAGTTCTTCTTCGTCTTGATCCTTATTTTTACCACCTAGTCCTAGAAACCCCTTTGATGTTTTTTCATCCTTCTTTTCCTCTTTTTCCTCGTCCTTATCTTCGTCTTCAGACACACCTTCTATAACTGGTTCATCTTCCTTTATTTTTATTTTCTTATCTTTGTTAAATAAGTTTCTCAAAAAACCAAATTTTAATGGACTATCAAATATAACTAATATTGAAATGAGAACCAGTGCAATTAAAAAGATTATACTTGCCGTGAAATCAAAAAGAGAAAGGAGGGGTTTTGAAACAATCGCTCCGACCCACCCACCATTACCAGGAGCAAGTAAGTCAATAAAAGCGATTCCAGAAATAAAAAAAACAAGTCCACCAACTAATTTTGGTGTTGCTAGTTTTTCCTCTGATGGAGCAAAAAATGATATTGCAACTAGTATCAAAATAAGAGGGAGTAGGTGATAGCCGATACCAAGCAATTTTTCAAGAAATCCATAAGAGACTGTTCCAATTAGACCCGCTTTTCCAAAACTTGCAAGAACAAGAATTATTGCCACAACGAAAAAAACAATTGCAATAACTGTTGATTTGGTTTCTTGTTTGAGATTACCAAACAACTTGGATTTGTTTTCCTTCCTTCCCATTTATTACATTTTAACGCACAAGAAGGTTTTACCAAAATAAAAATCTAGGTGTTTTGCACCTAGATTCCATCACTCAAACATGTTTCTCTGCATAGTAGTATACGGCAGTACAACGAGATTCACCGACAGACGTCTCAGAAATTTTTATTCTCTCGGGCGCGACCCCTTGATCGTTCAGTTCATTCAGAAAGGATAGAATATTCCACATAACCCCTCCTGTCACGTTGTTAAAAAAGTATTTCAAATGCCATTTCATTTTTTGTCTTCCTCTCTGAATACAATTATAGCACATATTATAAACAAAAGTCAAGTAATGATTTAATAAACAAAATAAGAAACAAAATTTATAAAAGTCTAGTTCACAAGTGTCTTTGAGAGAATATAATGGACATGTCTTAAAAAAATATAAAAGTCACTATAATGGACAATCAAAGAGACAACTATATAGGTCACTATCCTGTCTCTAATAATGACCTTGATAGGGATTTCTTAATCAAAAAGGCCGAAAGAATATCATCAGCTGTGTACCTAATTTCTAATATATGGCCTGAATCAGAGCCATTGAGGCATTCAATAAGAAGTGTGACAATTGAAATTGTAAATGGTTTATCTAATCGTTCCAATGACAGTGATCTAACCCTTTCAAGATCAGTAAGAAAATTAATATCTATGCTTGAGATAGGTTGTAACTCCGGTCTTATATCAATTG
>CAZOXE010000008.1:0-10753 GCA_964583835.1 uncultured Candidatus Saccharibacteria bacterium
CAGGTGAATATGTAAATACTGTTGAACAGGAAGTCTATCTCGGAAATCTTCCGTTCATGACTGTACGCGGTACTTTTATTATCAATGGTGTAGAAAGAGTAATTGTTCCACAGCTCGCCAGATCATATGGCGTATTTTTTACTGCAAATGAAATAAGAGGGAAAAAATATTTTGGTGCAAAATTCATTCCAAGCAAAGGTGCGTGGATTGAGATAGAATCAGAGCCAGATAGCGGAATCTATGTAAAAATTGACAAGAAAAGAAAGTTTCCAGTCACCTCGCTCCTTAGGGCTTTTGGTGCAAAAACTGACGCGGATGTATTGAAATTATTTGAGGGCGACCCTGAAACAAAAAAAGTTATTGAATTTACTCTCGCAAAAGACCCTGCAAAAGACCAAGATTCTTCATTTACAGAAATTCATAAAAAATTAAGAGATGGAGATCTTGCAACTCCAGAGAATGCAAGAGAATTTTTCCAAAACCTATTTAGTGAAGATAGATATGATATTTCAAAGGCCGGAAGATTTAGATTTATTCAAAGATTTAATTTGAAATCAACTCCAAAAGAAGACGAAAGAAGAACTCTTTCCTCAGAGGATATTGCTGTTGTTTTGAAACATATTGTTGAACTAAATAACACACCACATGCTGTCGAAGATGATATTGATCATCTGGGATCAAGAAGAGTCAGATATATGGGTGAAATGCTTCAGCAAAAAATGCGAGTAGGTATGACGCAAATGAAGAGAAATATTCAAAACAGGATGTCTACGATTGAATCTGATACATCTCTGCCTGTACAGATAATTTCTCCAAGGCCTCTACAAGCAAGAATTAAAGAATTTTTTGCGACAAACCAACTTTCTCAATTTATGTCGCAAGAAAATCTCCTATCAGAAATTGAGCATCTTAGAACTCTTTCTGCACTTGGACCAGGAGGTCTAACAAGAGAAAGAGCGGGTTTTGAGGTTAGAGATGTTCACCCATCTCACTACGGAAGACTTTGTCCGATCCATACTCCAGAAGGCGCAAACATCGGTTTGATCTTAAGGATGTCACTTTTTGCAAGAACAAATGATTTCGGAATGATCGAGACTCCATATATGAAAGTTAAAAATGGAAAGCTCACAGGAGAGATTGAATATTTAAACGCTTTTCAAGAAGAGGGTCTAAAAATCGCCCATTCAGCCACACAATACAATGACAAAAATCAAATAACTGAAGAACTAGTCGAAGTGAGAGTGTCTGGAAAACCATCAATGGTAAAGCCTGATGAAGTAGATTACATTGACGTTGCTACAAATCAGGCTTTTTCAGTGGCCACTTCTCTAATTCCGTTTCTAAATCATGACGATGCTAACAGAGCACTCATGGGTTCGAACATGCAGAAACAGGCTACACCTTGTATTATCCCAGAGGCACCACTTGTTGCTACCGGTGTTGAGCAAAAAGTTGCAGTTGATACAGGTAGAGTACTCTTAGCAAAGGAAGAAGGAACAGTAACTCACGTTGACGCAAGAAAAATTGTTATAGAGGGTGTAAAAGGTAAAGACATTATATATAGATTATCTAATTTCCAGAGAACAAACGGCGCAACGGTTCACCATCACAGACCAGTTGTAAATGTTGGAGATAAAGTAAAGAAAGGAAGTCTTCTTGCTGATGCGTCTTCTAGCGACGGAGGTCAGATAGCTCTCGGACAAAACATTCTTGTCGCATTTATGTCTTGGTCGGGAGCAAACTATGAAGATGCGATTATTATTTCAGAGAGACTGGTTAAAGAAAAAAAATTCACAAATATTCATATTGAGGAATTTGTTGTGAACGTGCGAGATACAAAATTAGGTCCAGAAGTAACAACTTGTGATATTCCAAATATTGGAGAATCAAAACTAAGAAATTTGGACGAAGAAGGAATTGTCAGAATTGGAGCAGAAGTTGCCCCGGGAGATATTTTAGTAGGAAAAATTACTCCAAAAGGAGAGAGTCAGCTTACTCCTGAAGAAAGGCTTTTGAGATCAATCTTCGGTGAGAAGGCTAGAGATGTAAAAGATTCGTCAAAGAGATTAGAAAATGGAAAAAGAGGAAGAGTTGTAGGAGTAAAAATCTTTTCTAGAGAGAACGGAGACAAACTTGAATCTGGAATCATAAAGAGAATCCATATCGAAGTCGCGCAGTTGAGGAATGTTACTGTCGGAGACAAGCTTGCAGGTCGTCACGGAAACAAAGGAGTTATATCAAAAATTCTTCCTGAAGAAGATATGCCATATATGGCAGATGGAACACCAATAGATATTATTCTTACCCCTCTTGGAGTTCCTTCAAGAATGAACCTTGGTCAGATCCTTGAAATGCACCTAGGTCTCGCAGCTCATACACTAAATTATCAAGCAGTTGTCCCAACCTTTTCAGGAGCAGGTGCTGAAGAAATTAAAACTGAACTAAAAGAAGCAGGATTTGACGAGTCTGGAAAGATGGAACTCTTTGATGGAAGAACCGGCGAAGCGTTTGCACAAAAAATTGCCGTTGGTTATATGTATATCTTAAAACTTCATCACATGGTTGAAGACAAGATTCACATGAGATCAATTGGTCCATATTCATTAATTACACAACAACCACTTGGAGGTAGAGCACAAGGAGGAGGTCAAAGACTCGGAGAAATGGAAGTCTGGGCATTACTTGGTTACGGAGTTGCTTATACACTTCGAGAAATGTTGACGATTAAATCAGATGACATCATCGGAAGAAGTGCGGCTTTCGATTCCATTGTTAGAGGAGAAAGAATTAAACAACCAAACCTTCCAGCATCATTTAATGTGCTTCTACACAACTTAAGAGCACTTGCTCTTGATGTGGGTGTCATGAAAGAGGTCGAAAATAATGATTCAAAAAATAATATCAAATAATATGGAAAAGAATTCAAAACAACATCATCATCTACACAGTCCAAACGATTTCGATGCTCTGACACTGAAACTTGCATCACCTGAAAAGATTCTTGAATGGTCATGTGGAGAAGTTACAAAATCTGAAACAATGAACTACCGAACTCAAAGGAGTGAGAAAAACGGTTTGTTCGACGAGAGGATTTTTGGACCGGAAAAAGACTACGAATGTTACTGTGGAAAATATAAAGGGGTAAGGTATAAAGGAATCGTTTGCGAAAAATGTGGAGTTGAAATCACGAGATCAATCGTAAGAAGAGATAGAATGGGACACATTGAACTCTCAACACCAGTTGCACACATCTGGTATCTCAGAAGTATTCCATCAAGAATCGGTCTTGTGATGGGAATCAGCGGACAAGATCTAGAAAAAGTTGTCTATTTTGCAGGTTATTTGATTACTGATGTGAATCAAGAAGAAAAGATGAGAATTCTGAAAGACTTGGATTCAGAATACAAATCGAAAGTAAAAGTTTTGAAAGATGAAAAGACAAAGCAAGCTGTGAAGGATTTGCTTGTTGAAACTAAGAGAGACATTGAGTCTATACAAGTTGGTGTAGTTCTTGATGAAGTGAACTATCACAAGTTTTCAATGAAATACAGTACTGTTTTTAAAGCAGAGATTGGTGCCGAGGCAGTGTACCAACTTTTGAGAAAGATCGATATGTCGGAAACAGTAAAGACACTTGAGAAGCAAATTGAAACTTGTTCAGGAATCGAAAAAGATAAAATAAACAAAAGACTTTCTCTATTAAAGGCGATGATAAAAGCTCACATCAGACCTGAGTGGATGTTTTTGACAAGGATTCCTGTAACTCCTCCAGCTCTTAGACCAATGGTTGCTTTAGACGGCGGAAGACATGCGACATCAGATGTGAACGACTTATATAGAAGGGTGATCAATAGGAATAATCGTTTGAAAAAATTAAAGGATATTGGTGCTCCAGAAGTAATTCTAAGAAATGAGAAAAGAATTCTTCAGGAGGCGGTAGATGCTCTTATTGATAATTCTATTAGACATGGAAATCAGACGATGGCTGGTATGGCCCAGGCTCAGAAGAGACCACTAAAGTCTTTGTCAGACAATCTAAAAGGAAAGAGGGGTCTCATGAGGTTCAATCTTTTGGGTAAAAGAGTTGACTATTCAGGTCGATCGGTCATTGTTGTTGGACCAGAACTTAAACTACATCAATGTGGTTTGCCAAAACACATGGCACTTGAGTTATTTAGACCATTTGTAATTAGAGATCTTTTAAAGAGAGAGCTAGCTTACAACATTAGAGGAGCCGGAAAATTAATTGATGAAGGTGTTCCTGAAGTATGGGCGATTCTTGAAGAAGTGATTCAAGGTAAATATGTTTTATTGAACAGAGCGCCAACTCTACACAGACTTGGAATACAAGCTTTCCAGCCTGTTCTAACAGAAGGTATATCAATTCAGGTTCATCCTCTTGTCTGTGCAGCTTACAACGCTGACTTCGACGGAGACCAAATGGCAGTTCACGTTCCACTTGGAGAAGAAGCACAAACGGAGGCGAGAGAAATAATGGCCTCAAATAAAAATATTCTAAAACCAGGAAACGGCGACCCAACAGTATCTGCAAAATTATTGGACATTGTCCTTGGAACATACTGGATGACAAAAATAATTGAAGGAGATAAAGGGGAAGGAAAAATATTTGAAAGCCCAAGTGATGCGATAAGCGCCTATGACTTTGGTGTAGTTTCAATGAGAGCAAAAATTAAAGTATTGCCTTCAGAAAAACAGAGGTACGCTAAGTTTGATGGTAAACCATTTGAGACTTCAGTCGGAAGAATATTGTTTAATCTTGTATTGCCTGATGACTATCCTTTTGTGAATGAACCAATTGAAAAAAAGAAGATTCAAACACTTATTGATGATTTATCTGAGAAATACGGGACAGACAGGTTGACTGAGATTCTAGATAAGGTAAAAGAATTTGGTTTCACTTACACAACAAAATCAGGAGTTACTTGGGGAATTGACGATGTGATAGAACCAAAGAGCAAGGAAAAGATCATAGAAGACGCTGAAAAACAAACAGAAGAAATAATTTCTCAATATAACGAAGGATTATTGTCAGCGGAGGAAAGATACAGAAAATATATTGAAATTTGGCATGAGGCTAAAATCAAGATTGAGAAAACTATGACGGAAGCGTTTGTGAAAGATGGTCCAATCTATGACATGGTTATTTCTGGTGCTCGAGGATCTCTTGGAAATATCACACAGATGGCAGGTATTAAGGGTCTTATTCAGAACACTCTTGGTGAAACCGTTGAATTCGCGATATTGTCTTCATATAAAAGAGGACTTTCTCCTATTGAGTATTTCGTAACTACACACGGTTCAAGAAAAGGTCTTGCAGACACAGCACTAAACACTTCAAAAGCCGGTTATCTTACAAGAAGATTGTTCGATGTTGCACAAGACATTATTATTCAAGAAGATGATTGCGGAACTAGGGATTCTATCTTGATAAGGAAGGAAAGTGATTCGGGAATTGATATTCCAATCTATAAGAAAATTAGAGGAAGAGTTTTGGCTGATGATATCCTAGATCAAGATGGAAATGTCGTATTTAAGAAAGGACATTTATTGACAAAAAATGACGCTCAGAAAATTGAATCACTTTCAATCGCTGAAGTGAAAGTTAGGTCACCACTGACATGTAAATCAGGTAGAGGAATTTGTAGACATTGCTATGGTATGGACTTGGGAAGAAATAAACTTGTCGATGTTGGTGAGGCAGTTGGAACAGTTGCAGCACAGGCTATTGGAGAGCCGGGAACTCAGCTAACAATGCGTACTTTCCACGCTGGAGGTACAGCGTCAGTTGGTGGAGACATTACTGCCGGTCTACCAAGAGTTGAAGAAATTTTTGAGAAAAGAAAACCAAAGAGCCCCGCAATCATTTCTCCTTCTGATGGCGTTATCTCTGAAATTAAGAAAGAGGGTAAAGAGCTTATAATCAAAATTCTTGCAGACGAAGCCCCTTCAAAAACAAAGAAAGACAAAGAGATTGAACTCGAGACTTCATCAAGAAGAACACCTCTTGTAAAAGTTGGTGATAAGGTAAAGAAAGGTGAACTCATTACTGACGGTTCGGCTGATGTAGATGAATTGTTCAAAATATCAGGAAGGGAAGCAACACAAAACTACATTATTGCTGAAGTTAATAAGATTTATGAATTACAAGGAGAATCTGTTTCAAGAAAGCATATTGAGGTTATTGTAAGACAAATGTTCTCTAGGGTGAGAATAAAAGAATCTGGTGATACAGAATTTACCCCTGGTGAAGTAGTTGAGGAGTCAAGATTGAATGAAGTAAACAAAGCTGTAAAGACTGAAGGAGGAGAGATTGCAAAAGCATCGCTTGTACCAATGGGAATAACTGAGACATCTCTAACAAGATCAAGTTTCCTATCTGCGGCATCATTCCAGAACACAAACAGAGTTTTGATTTCAAGCTCATTAAAAGGCAGTACAGATGATCTAAGAGGTCTAAAAGAAAACGTCATTATTGGACGATTGATCCCTGCTGGTACTGGTTATGTTGGAAGTGAGAAGCACAAACTTATAAAGGACTTACAGAACAAGCTTGATAGTGCCATAGAAGAACCACTAGAATAGTTATTATTAACAATCTGGCCAAATGTCATCAAATGTCGAAAAAATAAAAGAGCGACTGGATATTGTTGATGTTATAGGTTCATACGTAAAACTTGAGAAGGCTGGCAAAAATCTAAAAGGTCTCTCTCCGTTTTCAAGTGAGAAAACTCCATCTTTCTTCGTCTCACCAGATAGAGGTTTGTATTATTGTTTTTCATCTGGAAAGGGTGGAGATGTTTTCCACTTTATCCAAGAAATTGAAGGAGTTGATTTCAAAGGTGCTCTACAAATTCTTGCAGATAAAGCCGGTATAAAACTTGAATTCGAATCAAAAGAAGAGAAAACAAAAAGAGACGAGTTGTTCAGGATTCATGAATATGCGACCAAGATATTTGAATCAGGGCTTTTGAAGAATGAGGAGGCCCTGTCGTATCTAAAAAGTAGAGGATTAAATCAAAGAACGATTAGAGATTGGAGGCTTGGTTATTCAAAGAATGAGTGGAGAAGCCTTTATCCAATGCTAAAAGGGAAAATCTCAGATGAACTTGCGCTTCTGTCAGGTCTTATAAAGAAAAATGACAACGGGGAATACTACGATACATTTAGAGGACGAATTATTTTCCCAATGTCTGATTCAGGCGGTCGTGTTATCGCTTTTTCTGGTAGAAAATTCGATGAACAAGACAAAGGACCAAAGTATCTAAATTCTCCAGAAACTCCAATTTATGATAAATCAAATACTTTATATGGTTATGATAAGGCAAAGTCATTCATAAGAAGAGCGGATTATGCAATTATGGTCGAAGGGCACATTGATCTCATCATGGCCCATCAGGCAGGAACGCAAAATACTGTTGCAACAGCAGGAACTTCTGTAACAGTTGGTCATCTTAAGCTCATTAAACGACTTACGAATAACTTGATGATTGCATACGATTCTGATGATGCAGGTTCAAAAGCTGCACTGAGGGCATGGGAAATTGCACTTGGACTTGGAATGGAGGTAAAAATCCTATCTCTTCCAGATGGAAAAGATCCTGCAGATGCGATCAAAGAAGATGAAAGAATATGGAGAGATGCAATCAGGAGATCAAAACATGTTATCGAATTCGCTCTTTCAAAGGTTGTTAGAAGAGGTGAGGATATCCAAAAACTTGGGAAGGGGATCAGAGAGGAGGTTCTGCCATATGTGGCGAGCGTGACGAGTAGTATTGATAAGTCATATTTTATATCTAGAATTTCTGTTGAAACTGGAATAAAGGAAGAGGCGCTTTGGGAGGATCTGCAAAAAATAAAATTCGATATTAAAATACCTGAATCTAAATCATCAGAAATTGAAGAAAAGGAGACGAGGGTGCTCACAAGAAAAGAAAAAGTGCTTAGAGAGATAGTTGGAATATTACTATGGAAAAAAAGTATTGGATCAGATGCTTCCAATTTAAAGAAAATTGAGGAAAGGATCGTAGAAATTCTTGGCGAGGAAAATCCTGCTATCAAGAAATTTGAAAATGATGAGAAAGCATTGATATTTGAAATTGAGATTAAATATCAAAATAAAGAAAGTATAGAGAAAGATATAAAAGAACTGCTCGAAAACCTCGAACTTGAGACTCTCGAGGAGGATTACAGGCTTGCTCAAAATGCGTTAAAAGAGGCTGAAAAGGCAGAAGATGAAAAGACTTCGGGGGAAATGCTAAAGAAATGCAATAACCTCCTACAGAGAATAGAAAAATTAAAGAGTGATTTTAATAATTAATAATTATGATATAATTTTCACCAGTTTTCATGGTAAAGGTCAATTCAAAAAAGAAAATACAAAAGATAAAAAGCAGAAAAACTGCTAAAAATAAACCTAAGAAAGTTTTAATAAAAAAAATAGTTAAAACAAAAAAAATATCTGCAAAAGCGCCTGGAAAGATTAGCAAAAAAGTAAAAGAACAAGATCATAAAGCTGAAAAACTTGTAAACCTTGGGAGAGAGAGGGGTTTTGTGACATACGATGAAATCTTGAAAGAATTTCCTGCGATTGAAGAAGACATAATCTTTTTAGATGATTTGTACGCAAAGTTCTCACAATCGGGGATTGATGTGCTTGAAGGAGGTGGTTTGCTTGAAATAAAGACAGAGGATGATAATAAAAATACCTATGGAAAGGATTTTGGAACTGATTATGATTCAATTCAAATATATTTAAAAGAAATTGGTCAATACTCTCTAATTTCTGCAAGTCAAGAGAAAGAGTTGGCAAAGAGAATACAGCGAGGTGAGGAGGAAGCAAAGAATTTACTAGCAAAAGCAAACCTAAGGCTTGTTGTTTCAATTGCAAAGAAATATGTTGGAAGAAGCCCCGATCTTACATTGCTTGATCTTATTCAAGAGGGTAATCTCGGTTTGTTTAAGGCCGTAGATAAATTTGACTGGACAAAAGGTTACAAGTTTTCAACCTACGCCACTTGGTGGGTTAGACAGGCGATCACGAGAGCTTTAGCTGATCAGTCAAGAACTATTCGTGTGCCGGTTCATATGGTTGAAACAATTGCAAAATATAAGCAAGTTTACAGAAGACTTTCACAGGATTTAGGAAGAGACCCACTGCCTGAAGAAATAGCTACCGAAATGGGACTTGAGCCTGAAAAAATTTATATGATTGAAAAAATCGATCAGGGAACAGTCTCACTAGAAAATCCTGTTGGAGAGGAAGATGATGGAAAGTCTACATTAGGAGATTTTATTGCTGATGACAAAATTATTTCACCAGATCAGGAGGCGTCGCAAAGAATACTTGCTGATCAGATTAAAGAGATAATTAATGATCTTTCTCCAAAAGAGCAGGAAATTTTGAGATTACGTCATGGTCTTGATGATGGTATACAGCACACTCTTGAAGAAGTTGGAAAAAAGTTCGGAGTCACAAGAGAAAGAATTAGACAAATTGAAGCAAAAGCACACGAAAAAATCAGACACCACGAAAAAGCAAACCGTCTCAAGAACTACTAGAACATTAAAAAACCCTTGATTATCAAGGGTTTTTTAATTTGTATTAATCTCACCTCTTAAGACTTTCCAGATTTCTAGCATCGCTAATGTGTCTAAATGACAATAATCTCTGAGCGCTTTAATTTTTACATTTCTGATGTCTTCAGAATATTCACCTTGGACTATTCTATTCCAAGTATCAGATGCGGTTCCTCCTTCTTGGATATGCATATCTTTGTAAGAAAGATGTGGAACAAGTGCGGGTAAGACATATTTTATTGATGCGCTTCCTCTAAATTCTGGATGATCATACATTGTTGTCTTCCCAAAAAAAGGAATCATTAAATCAATCACTCTATTATTTACGTTTTCCATAAATTTCTTAAAGTTTGGAAGATGTTCACCAATCTGTTTATTTATACCTTTTTCAAACTTCTGATTCCAAACAATTATATGGCCGTCCTTTGGTAAAAAGTCTTCTAATGCTTCTGAAAAGAATCGATCGGGGCAATCACTATTCGTGTGAATGAAATCATAATGTATCGGTTCGTTCTCAGAGGATGAAATCACATGTAATGAAAATTGAAATGGAATTTGTTCGTATGGTCTATACCCGTTAAATTTTGGTATCGCTGATGGATATGTTTCGTAATCTAAAAATGAAATAGGGTATTTTATTGTTCCCAAGAAATCTCTTATACCATCTCTATCAATAAACTTTCTACCCGATTGAGCAGTATCAACTTGTCTACGCTGATTTTCCGATAGCTCAAAATCCTCAGGGACATCATGGATATCTAGTATGTTTCGATCTACTAATTCAATTAATTTATTCTTATGAATCCTTGCAATATTATGGATTGAATATTCAGGTAAATTATTGTTTGAATACCACGAAGTGGTGCAATGAGAATTTTTACCTCTATAAATACAATCGCAATATCCCTCAGGCTCGCTATCCTTTGATAAAAAAGAAAAAGCCCCCTCCATTCTTTGTTTTACCTCTGCAAGGACCGAATTTACTTCATTTGTTAAATCTTCTATAAGAAAGAGCTCCCTTAAATTTATTTCTCCATTTTTAATATAGTTTTTGTTTAATCTTATTAGATTAAGTTTACCTACTTTAATTCCTAGATCATCAAGTACATTTTTTTGGAATGCAATATCTATAATATAGTCTTTCGTTTTTCTACCA
>CAZOXE010000009.1:0-10310 GCA_964583835.1 uncultured Candidatus Saccharibacteria bacterium
CTTATCCTGGGGCTGGAGAAGGTCCCAAGGGTTTGGCTGTTCGCCAATTAAAAAGGTACGCGAGCTGGGTTCAGACCGTTCAGATCCTGAAATTTCGGAATTTGAACAGTCTGAAGCCTTAATGACAAAATCGTTGATTCGTCTTTAAAGATAAAACCAATCACATCATGGCGTTTATTCAAAGTGATTTGAATAAATACGCTGACTTGTATCGGTGAAATCCGTTTTGCGGACAACACCGAGGGAAGATTGTGAACTTTACAGAGGATAAGAAATCCTCAAAAAATCCTCGCCGGGCGAGGGACGCGCAAACAAGGTATGACCATGACGTCGTGGTTGTCCATGTTCTCTCGTCCGGCGGGGCAACAGTTTCGTTCTTTGTTTTTTTGAGACAAGCTCGTCTTGTCTCCTCTGTAAAGTTTACAATTACCCGTAGAGACTAAATGTCAGCCTCCGATCGCGAGATTCGGATGAAGCTATAGTCCAATGCAACGAGTAATCGTTGGTATCATGCGTGAGACAGGTTGGTCTCCTATCTGCTGCAGGCGTTGATTCTTGAGAAGATTTTTCCCTAGTACGAGAGGACCGGGAAGAACTGACCTCTGGTCTACGAGCTCTGGCGCCAGCTGGACCGCTCGGTAGCTAAGTTGGGAAGGGATAACCTCTGAAAGCATCTAAGAGGGAAGCCTACTTCAAGATTAGGAATCGTTGAGACTCGTGAGAGATTATCACGTTGATAGGCTCTAGGTGTAAGCCGGGTAACCGGTTAGCCGAGGAGTACTAATGTTCGATTCCTATTAGGAAATGTGGAAATCGCCTTTGAATTGTAAACTTGCTAATTGAAAACTGAAACCTGAAGCGAATTTAATCCGCGGATGATGCCGAAAGGCTAGGTCACCGGGCTTAAAACACCTGAAGGAAGGTTCGAGTCCTTCTCCGCGGCGAAGATTTAACACTCGAGTAGCTCAGTCTGGTAGAGCGTACGGCTTTAACCGGTTGGTCGTTGGTTCAAATCCAACCTCGAGTGCGATTTGCGAGCGTAGCTCAGTTAGGTAGAGCGCTGGATTAGGATCCGTCCGGAGGTCGAAGGTTCAAATCCTTCCGCTTGCTCTTCTGATTCTTCCCGTCGTCTAAGTAAGACCTGTTGTGGAAACAGTAATGTCGGTTCAAGTCCGATCGGGAAGGAATAAAGATAAATACTATTCGCTTCTTAGATTTCAGTTTTCAAAAAATAAATATTTGAAATTTTTGGATTTAAAGTTTCTGGTGGTTTGACGAAAGGGAAACACCTGATCTCATTCCGAACTCAGCAGTTAAGCCTTTTAGTACCGATGGTAGTCCTTGTGGCGAGAGTAGGTAACTGCCAGGAACTTTGTATCTAAAAAATCCAATACCCTCAGTTTTTTTATTTATATCCTTTATCTGCTAAAATAGTCTAATGGCATCTTGGTCATCGCAAAGAAAATTTCTATATGGAGCCTTAGTAATCGTGGTCGTTTTGGTGCCACTTGGGCTTTTTATTTTTTTTAATACTTATGAGGCACCGACTTGTTTTGATGGAAGAAAAAATCAAGATGAAGCTGGTGTTGATTGTGGAGGGTCATGCGTTATCTTGTGTGATTCTCAAGCGATTGAACCTATCGTTTTGTGGCAAAGATATTTTGAAATAGTTCCGGGAACTTATAGCGTTGTTGCTTATGTAGAAAATCCTAATCCTTCGGTTTGGGCGCGTGATGTAGAGTACATTTTCAAGATATATGACCTTGATGGAGTTTTGGTCTATGAAGGCCCTGGAAAATCGGACCTTCCTCCAAGACAATCAAGCCCTATTTTCCAAACCAGTATAAATCTTGGTGCGAGGACACCTTCGAGAATGTCTTTTGAGTTAAAAGAAGTTGGAGAGTGGCAAAAGGATGAAGAATATAAAAATAGTATTCAGGTGGTTGATAGAAAATTTGAAAGACTTGAAGAGTCTCCAAGAGTTGAAGTTGAAATAAAGAATAGTGATATCAAAGAGCTAAGAGAGCTAGAGCTCGTAGCATTAGTCTTTGATTCAAGTGGAAATGCTCTTGGGGCTTCTAGAACATTTCTAGACTCTATCAGCGCAGAAGATACTAAAACATTGGTGTTTACTTGGCCTAATCCATTTTCAGGGAATCCCGCAAAGATAGAAGTTATTCCAGTTTACTAATATGGAAGCGATAAAGAATTTCTTTAGATCTGTTGATTGGCTTTTGTTTTTATCAGTCACAGGTCTTTCATTGTTAGGGCTTGTAACAATGAATTCATTTATCGCGGAGAATACATATTTTGAGAGACAATTGATTTGGCTCATTGTTTCAGTTTTTGTTCTTTTTGGATTTAGTAAAATTGAGTGGCGCTTTCTTAGAAGAACGGAGGTTTTGATGGTTCTGTTTTTTTTCACAATATTGTCACTTGGTCTTTTATTTATATTTGGTTCAACTTTTAAAGGAGCGCAAAGCTGGTATGATTTCGGTTTTTTTTCATTTCAGCCATCAGATCCAGCAAAAATCATATTAATATTGATTCTTTCCAAATATTTTTCAAGGAGACATATTGAAATAGCACACATAAGACATATTATTGTTTCTGGTATATACGCTTTTATATTTTTCGCTTTGGTTTTCTTTCAACCAGATTTTGGTACAGCAATTATTATATTTTGTATATGGTTTGGAATGGTGATGATTTCAGGGATATCTAGGAAGCACTTAATCGCGTCAATCTTATTGGTTGCGGTGGTTTTTGCTTGTCTCTGGGTCTATGTATTTGCGGACTTCCAGAAAGACAGAATTCTAACCTTTCTTCATCCACTTGCGGATACGCAAGGGGCAGGGTATAACGCTTACCAATCTACAATAACAGTTGGATCCGGCCAATTTTTTGGCAAAGGAATTGGTTATGGAACGCAATCAAGATTGCAGTTTCTTCCGGAATACCAGACAGACTTTATCTTTGCGGCTTTCGCCGAAGAGTGGGGGTTTGTTGGGGTTCTGATTGTCTTTGGTTTATATGGTCTAACTATTTGGAGAATTTTAAGTATTTCAAGGCATGGAGAGACCAATTTTGAAATATTATTCGGTGTCGGTTTGGTTGTGATGATCGTCAGTCATTTCACTATACATGTAGGGATGAATATTGGTCTTTTGCCAGTTACAGGTATTACTATTCCATTTATGAGTTATGGAGGAACAAGTATTCTGACGCTTTATGCAGGACTAGGTATTCTGATGGGTATGAAAAAATATTCACGCGCAGTACACAAAGATATTGTGAATAAAAGTGAATATGTTATTTAAGAGATAAATATAATCACTGCAAGAGCGATAAATAAAATCGTTGCTCCAATAAGGATATAGTTTGCTCCTTTCTCGTTATCTGCAAGACCCATTTTTATAACCATCCCTAAAATAGGAGAGACTTTTTTCTCAAAAGTTTTATAATCATATTTATCTGCTTCAAATTCAACGTTCATATTTTTTATTAAAACTTAACTCATAATAATCCTATCATATAAATCTATCGTCTTTTGTATTGATTGGTGAAAACTAAAATTCTGAGTAATATTTTGTTTAATATTTGCAATTGATTTTTTCCTCAATAATTCATCCTTTAATAATGTATCTATATTTTGGGCCATTTTTAAGGCATTTCTTGGTTCAACCAGAGATACATCACTACCTATTATGATTTCTGGTATTCCTCCAACGTTTGTGGCTACTACTGGTAATTCAGCGAAACCTGCTTCAAGTAATGCATAACTTAGTGCTTCAGAAACTGACGGTAGTAAAAACATATCAAATGCCTTCAAGTATTTTTTTGCTTCATAGACATTACCTTTTAGGATCACATTGTCCTCTAATTTTAGAGATTTTATTTTTGATTCTAGGGACTCTCTCTCTTCACCCTCACCGCAGATTGCATAAAAAATGTTTGGGTATTTTTCCTTGAGGATTTTTATAGCATCAATAGCATAAGATAATCCTTTGATTGGGTGAAGCTCAGCAATAGTACCAATTATTGGGCCTTTATCATCTGGAATATTTAACACTTTTCTTGCTTCATTTTTTTCAAGCATTTCAAATCTCTCTAATCCTAGTTTGATAACAAAGACTTTATTTTTTATAAATGGCCAATTTTTTACTTGATTTTTTATTGAATCCGATACGGCGATAGTCTTGTCTACAAAAAACAAAACAAACCAATAAATTAATCTAATGATTAATTTTTTAAAATATTATATATTTTAGTTAAAATCACATCCATTTGCTGTTAATATTATTTTTTTTTTTTTTGAACTAAATATATTTGTAAATATTCCTGCAAGAACCCCAAGTCCAGCGATTTTCGAACTATTCAAGTGTATAAGGTCTGGTGATTCTTTCCTTATTAATGTAATTAATCTTTTTAACACTTTAATTTCGTTTGAAATATTTATGTCTCTCTCAAGTGTCTCAATTTGAACAATTTTTATGTTTTCTTCACTAAGTCGGTCTCTTAATTCACCACCGCCACCAAGAGCAACAACAACCTCAAATTTGTCTTTTGAGAGACTTTTTGCCAAATTGAACACATATCTTTGGGCTCCTCCAAAATTTGATTTTGTTATTAGAAATAAGATTTTTTTCTTCATAATACTGGCTAAAATCGTCTATTATGCTATGCTTCTTAATACCATAATATTTGACTTATGAGAATACTTAATGGCAAGGAACCGACTATTCTTTTGTTCGGAGACTTAGCTTCACTTTATCTTTCTTTGTGGCTGATGCTTTTTGTCAGGTATTTATCTGTACCCGGTATATCAGAAATCAAGACCCACTTTTCCTCTTTTTCAATAGTTTTTATTATATGGGTGATAGTCTTTTTTATCGCTGGACTGTATGGAAAACACACCACTATATTGAAACGAAAGTTGCCAACCGTTATATTCAACAGCTTAATAATCAACACTTTTATTACAGCTTTGTTTTTTTACTTGATTCCATATTTCGGAATCACACCAAAGACAAATCTATTTATCTATTTGGTTATCGCTTTTGTTATTTTGGTCGTCTGGAGAATGCACGTGTTTCCAAGAATAGTAAGTAGGAAAAGGGAATTAGCCATTCTTGTTGGATCTGGTAGGGAGATGAAAGAGCTTTTTGAAGAAGTAAATTCAAACGATTTTTATAATATAAAATTTATTTCATCTATTGATCTTAATAATACTGAAGGTATTGATTTTCAAAATGAAATTATAGAGAGGGTATATGCTGAGGAAGTAAGCGTTGTTGCCATTGATCTAAGAAATGAAAAAGTAGAGCCAGTTTTACCTCATTTGTATAACCTTATTTTCTCAAAAGTGAGATTTATTGATATGCACAAGATTTATGAGGATATTTTTGATCGTATTCCGATGTCGCTTGTAAAATATAATTGGTTTATTGAAAATATATCTTTTCCAGAAAATACGATCTATGATTCATTTAAGAGGTTTACCGATATTGTCATTTCTTTAATTTTACTAATTCCGTCAATTATTTTATTTCCGTTTGTGGCGTTTGCAATAAAGATTAGTGACAACGGGTCCATATTTATTACTCAAGAGAGAATTGGAAAGAATAGAAGATCAATAAAAGTGTATAAGTTTAGAACGATGGAAAGAAGCGAAGATGGTGTATGGCCAGGAGAGACAGAAAACAAAATTACTAGCATTGGAAAATTTTTGAGAAAATCGAGAATAGATGAACTGCCACAATTGTGGAATGTTCTTGTTGGTGACTTATCACTCATTGGTCCTCGGCCAGATATGGTTGGTCTTGAGAAAAGACTTTCAAATGAAATTTCGTACTATAGTATCAGATGCCTAGTAAAGCCAGGTTTATCTGGTTGGGCACAAATTAATCAAGAAAATGTACCTCATACAGTTGAGGAGAGTCAGGAAAGATTGATGTATGATTTGTATTACATAAAAAATAGATCATTATTGCTTGACCTTAGTATTGCATTAAGGACTATAAAGACATTACTTTCAAGGGTTGGAAGATAACAAGTCTGTAATAAGTGAAATGGAAAATAAAAAGAAAACAATTTTTATAACTGGCGCAGCGGGCTATGTAGGGGCAATGCTTTGCGATCAATTCTCAAAAAGAGATGACATTCTAAAAATAATCGCTCTTGATAAGGAAAATTTACCTGACATTCTTTTGGGGAATGAAAAGATTATTTATTTTAGGAAAAACACAGTTGATAATTGGGAAGATGAAGTTTTAAAGTACAAACCGACCGTTGTGATTCATACTGCTTGGCAAATTCGTGAAATGTTTTGCAAAAAGAAGTTGCAGTGGTTGTGGAATATAGATGGGACTAATAAGGTTTTTGATTTTGCTTTCAAGAATGATTTTGTTGAGAGATTGATTCATTTTTCAACTGTGGCTTCATACTCTGCGATGCCGGATAACACAAGAGAACATAGGTTCACTGAAGATGAGCCATTTAGGAAGAGTGATTATTTGTATGCTGAAGAAAAAAGAATTGCAGAGGAGAATCTAATTGAAAAATACAAAAATTCAGGGCACAAGCCGAAAGTTTTTGTAATAAGACCGGCAGCAATAACAGGTCCAAGAGGGAGATTTGACAGAGTTAGATTTGGATTGCAAGCATCTCTATCAGGGCAATTAAAGAAATCAGAATCAATATGGCACAAGCTTGTAAGTGCATTGGTTCATTTTGTGCCAATAACAGAAAAATGGACTAGACAATTTATTCATGAGGACGATATAAACGACATAGTAGAATTATTGACATCTAGGGAAGTAAAAGAAGATTTTGAAATATTTAATGCTTGCCCAGCTGGACCAATTGTAAAGGGGGAAGACATGGCAAAGGCGGTAGGAAAAAAGGCAATTAAAATTCCGCCATGGTTTATAAGGATTGGTTTTTTTCTAGCATGGAATCTTTCGATGGGTGCTATTCCAACTTCTCGTGGTGGATGGAAATCCTACTCATATCCAATCGTTGTCGATGGTTCTAAAATCACAAGGATGTATGGTTATCAATATAGAATGAATTCACTTGATGCATTTACCAAAAACGAAGGACGATACAAGGTTTAAAAAGTTTAATAAAAAACACCTTTACTACGGTGTTTTTTAGAGTTACCCATTGTGATGGTTTCTGGATAATTGATTTACCATTTCGGCAACAAGATATGCTGGAGTTGCTCTGATTAAATTAGTTTTCGGTTTGCTTCCAAGCGATACAGCGACTAATTCTTTGTTGATGTTAAATACTGGACTTCCGGTAAAACCTCTCGGGTGATCTGTGTCTATGCTTTCTTTCTCAGCAAATCTATCGCTCAGATTCGTTAGGTACATAGTCTCTCCAATCGATAACCCCCAATCACAACGAGTATGGTTAGGTACAATCAAAGGATCCCCGATTTCACCTATTTTGCCAAATTGTGGAGCTAAGTCTCCAATAAAATCTGGATCCTCAGCGAATAATCCAGCAAGATTAAGATCTTTTCTTCGAAGCGTTGTGTAAGCTCTCGATTCGCTTTTATCAAAATAGACAACATCAACCATCTCATGATCACCAACAAGTGACAGAGAAGTAATAATGAATCTACCGAAAGCTACTCCACCACCAACAGACCCACCTGTTCTAACAAGAACAGTAAAATAACAAGCATGTGTGTGGATTGGTTCAGTAACTCCATCGGCCTGAGTGGCTAATACCGTTTCCCTGAAAGTGAAAAATGTTTTGTTCAAAAGTACCTCCCTTTTCTTTAAGAATTCTTTTTACACATTAACCTTAAAATCCCTTTTGTCAAATTTGTCATTTGAACATTAACCTGATTAAATATCCATTATGTTGAAAACAAGAATATGGGCTCTGGTGATACTGCTAATCGGTTTTGCGATTGGTTTTTTTGTTTTTGATTCACAGAAGCCCAATCCAACAATGTTTTCAAAACCATTTGTCTTGGGTCTTGATCTTTCGGGAGGCACACAGCTCATTTATAAGGCGGATACATCAAATGCAAAAAGTGACCCATCTGATTCGATGACCTCTTTAAAAGAAGTTGTTGAAAAAAGAATTAATCTATTTGGAGTTACAGAACCAATAATTGAAACTCAAGAAGTTGGGATAGGTGATTCAAGAGAATATAGACTTTCAGTTGAGCTTCCCGGAGTGACGGATATCAAGCAGGCAACTAGCCTAATTGGAAAAACCCCATTGCTTGAATTTAAACTTGAGAACCCCGAATTCGATTCTGTGAGCGCTTCATCGACTGACGATCTTTCTATTGCATTTTTAGATACTGGTTTTACAGGAGAATATTTGAAAAAAGCCACATTAAATTTTAGTCAGAGTTCAGTCAATCCATCAATAGGTCTTGAATTCACCGACGAGGGAACAAAAAAATTCGCCGAAATTACTGAAGCAAATATTGGCAGGGCTTTAGCGATATTTTTGGATGGAACCCCAATTTCAGTTCCAGTAATCAGACAATCAATCACTGACGGTCATGCTGAAATAACAGGAACATTTACTCCTGAGGAAGCGAAAAATCTTGTAAGAGATTTGAATTATGGAGCGCTTCCTTTGCCAATTGAATTAATTTCAACGCAATCTATTGGCCCGACTCTTGGAGAAAAAATTATGAATGCGGGAATTATGTCAGGGCTTGTGGCATTTATCGCGATTGGAATATTTTTAATCGTCTGGTATAGATTGCCTGGAGTTGTTGCTGTTGTGGCTTTGTTAATTTACACGATATTAAATCTTGTAATATTCAAACTGATTCCAGTGACACTTACTGCTGCTGGAATTGCAGGCTTTATTCTTTCAATGGGTATGGCAGTGGATGCAAACATTTTGATCTTTGAAAGAACCAAAGAAGAACTTAAGAAGGGAAGAAGTCTTTATGATGCGGTGAAGGATGGCTTTAAAAGAGCGTGGACTTCAATTAGAGATTCAAATCTCTCAAGTATCATTACCGCTGTCATCTTATTCTATTTTGCAAGCACTTCAGTTATCAAAGGCTTTGCACTTGTCTTTTTAATTGGTGTCTTAGTTTCAATGTTTACTGCTATTACGGCAACCAGAATATTCTTAACATCAATTGAAATGAAAGATAGTAAATTTGTCAGATTTTTATTCGGATCAGGTTTGTCAAAATAAAATTATGGGAATCGTTAAATACAGAAAAATATTTTACTTAATCTCAAGTGTCTTAATAATACTTTCAATCACTTCAATTATTATTTGGGATTTTAATCTTGGAATTGATTTCAAGGGAGGAACTGCAATTGAGGTTGGATACGAAAAAAGGCCAGACATCTTTGTGGTTGAGAAATCTATTTCACATTTATATTTTGATCAAACAATAAGACCAGTCGGTGACAACAATTTTATTATTAAGACTAAGGCTTTAGGAGAAAATGAAAGACAACAAATTAGTGATGTTATAGAAAGAAACGGGGGAGCAATTAAACAGGTGAGTACAATAGGTCCAAGTCTTGGGATTGAAACAGCAAAAAAATCAGTTACTTCTGTTGTTCTTGTGCTTTTGTGTATCGTTCTTTTTATCACTTTTGCGTTTAGAAAGGTATCTAAGCCTATTTCTTCTTGGAAGTACGGGTTAATAACAGTTGTCGCATTACTTCACGATGTTATCGTGCCGATCGGAATATTTTCATTGTTTGGCCATTTTTATGGTTGGGAAATTGATGCTCTTTTTGTCACGGCACTCTTGGTTATTCTTGGTTTTTCCGTTCACGATACCATTGTTGTTTTTGATCGTGTGAGAGAAAACCTTAAACATAATCATGAAAATAAGGAGAAGAAGGAATTTCATCAGATAGTCGGTGAAAGTATAAAACAGACGTTTGCTCGTTCAATAAATACATCCCTTACCACTTTAATCGCTTTAATTGTTCTCTATTTTATGGGAGGGGAAGTAACAAGACTATTCTCTCTAACTCTTATTATTGGAATAATAACAGGTACATATTCTTCTATATTTATCGCCTCTCCACTATTGGTGACGTTGAAAAAATTCCAAGATAAAGAGTAAAAATCTGTTGGTAGGTGTAGTTACTTAAAAATAAGTATTTTATTATTATTTAATAACATGTTGTCTATAAAGGAATTTTATGAGTCATTGAAAAGTGATAAGAGATTGGTTGTTTTGTATATAACCTCTTTTATTCTTATCATCATTTTAGGTAGGACTATTTTCGGTGCCTCATCCTTGTACACTGATCCTAACTTAGAGTTGTATTTAAAAGGAGACAACA
>CAZOXE010000010.1:0-9890 GCA_964583835.1 uncultured Candidatus Saccharibacteria bacterium
GTCGGTTATGACTGAGGCCGATCTTGAATTACTAGAAAAAAAAGATTTTGATAATGCCGTCTTGAATAAATCAATTTTCGCTAGAGTAACTCCGTATATGAAGAGAGCCATAGCCGACAGCCTTAAAAATCAAGGTTTTAAGGTTGCTATGACTGGGGATGGTGTAAACGATGTCTTGGCTCTGAAAAGAGCTGACGTTGGGGTAGCTATGGGGGAGAGAGGAACTGATATTGCAAGAGAGACGGGCGATATTATTTTAGTTGACGACAATTTTGCATCAATAATTGATGCAATCGAGGAGGGAAGAACTGTGTTTAAAAATATCAGAAGAGCCAGTGCTTTTCTTTTAAGCACAAATTTTGCAGAGTCACTTGCGATTATTGCTACACTTTTTTTCGGTTGGTCGTTACCCCTCTTACCAAAACAAATTTTATGGCTTAACCTCGTTACCGATAGTTTTGCCGCGATACCTCTTGCTTTTGAAAAATCAGAAGACAGGCAGGTTTTGAATGAACCACCAAGAAAAACCCAAGAATCTATATTATCTAGAAATGTTTTTAAATACATGATGGTCTTAGTGTTTGTGATGACCGTAACTACTGTTATTGTGTTTTATCTCTTTCTTCCGATGGGTGTTGAGAAAGCAAGGACTGCAACATTTATTTTTCTTTCGTTTAGCCAATTATTCAATGTCTACAACATGAGATCACTCAAAAGATCAGTATTTAGTATTAATTTCTTTAATAATCCATTGATGATTTGGGGAGTAGGGTTAGCAGTTTTTGGAACGATTGCTGTAGTAAATATTGAATCATTAAGGAATATCTTTGAATTTACAAAAATTAGCTTCGCTGAATATATCTTCCTTGCAATTTTTGCGTCAATTGTCGTGTGGGCTGGAGAATTGTATAAGAAACTAAAGAGATAAGGTCTTGATAAGACGCTTATATTGTGGTAGAATCGCGTTAGGAGGTAAGTGTTATGAGGAGAAGTAGTTTTATAGTGGCTGCTGCACTCGCTTGTGGAGTTCAAAGCACGTCAGTAAATCTTGTCTTGAGCAACGAGAAGAGAAATAATTCACACTTTTTCCTGCCCAAGTCGTCTGAGTTTGGCAGAAACCGTGGTCGTTGGTTAAAAAGCAAAAACAATGCAAGAAACAGGCGCGAAGCATTGAAACGTCGAAGAAGTAAGAAATAATAATCTGCATAAAGCAGATTTTTTTGTTTATTATGTTGTCTATTGTAAAATATGTTCATGGATGATGTTATTTTAAAATCGCACGAACAATTCTCTTGGGATCCAGAAATTGAAAATAGTGACAAGCTTAAGAAATTTAAAAACATTATACTCTGCGGAATGGGCGGGTCCCATCTTTCGGCTGGTCTTATAAAAACAAGGAAGCCAGGGGTTAATATTTATGTTCACAGAGATTATGGACTTCCGCCTTTTGAAGATGATTTTCTGAAAGACAGTTTACTTGTAGCATGCTCATATTCAGGAAATACTGAGGAAACAGTAAGTTTTTTGTCAAAGAGTATCAGTCGAGGATACAATACCCTTGTTATTACAACTGGTGGTAAATTACTTGAGATGGCTGAGATAGATTCTCTTCCGATTATAAGAATCCCAAAAACCAATATTCAACCTAGGCAAGCGTTAGGTTTTATGACACTTTCATTAATTAAAGCTATGGGAGATGATGGGCTTTATCATGAATTGAAAACTTTAAAAGATGAAATTGACCCAAGAAAGTCTGAAAAGATGGGTGGTGAAATATCAAAAAAATTAATTGGCAAAATCCCTGTTATATATTCGTCGTTAAGAAATTTATCATTGGCGTATAATTGGAAAATTAAGTTTAACGAAAGTTCAAAAGTACCCGCTTTCTACAATGTGTTTCCTGAATTAAACCACAATGAAATGAATGGGTTTGATGCAAACACCACCGGATTTAGCAAAAACTTCGATAACTTTTATTTCTTCTTTTTGCGTGACGCGGATGACGACCCAAAGATAAAAAAGAGAATGGAGTTAACAAAAAAGATGTTTGAAAGTCGTGGTTATAAAGCCGAGTATGTGAATATTGAGGGAGGAGATACATTTAAAAAGATATTTGAGAATTTAATACTTGCAGATTGGATATCGTTTGGTTTGGCGAGAGAAAATGGCGTGTCGCCAGAGGAGGTGCCAATGATAGAAGAATTTAAAAAGAATTTAAACTAAAACTCCGCGTACGCGGAGTTTTAGTTAGAACAGTTGTTCTTATTACATTTGTCCAGAGCTCATTCCGTCTGAACCACCGCACTTCTTTCCACTAAAGACCAACACCAATCCAGAAACACCAACTAGAATATAGACGATGTTAGAAATCACTGGTGCCCATGAAATTTCCGATTCCATAAAGACCCCAGTTTAGGGCTCCGATGATAACAAGAATAAAAGCAATTGTTACCGAAGCGCCACATTTGTGTCCCATCATGATAATAATAACGTTATTAAACCTATAAGACCTGTATTAAAGGTCGTATATAATTATATCAGTAGGCCCCCACCAGGTTTTAGCGAAAATTTATAATTGTGTATAATTCTTTTGTCAATGCTTAAAAATAGAAAATTTCAGAAAAACATAGAGGATTTTGTTTGTGAGAGGTGCAGTTTTTGTGTGAAAGGTAATGGTTTTACAAATCATTGCCCAAATTGTCTTTGGAGTAAACACGTCGATATAAACCCAGGGGACAGGGCTTGTGAATGTTTGGGTTTAATGGAACCGATTACAATCTCCGGTAAAAGCACGGATCACATTATTACTCATCGTTGTGTGAAATGCGGTCTTGAAAAAAGAAATAAAGTATCAGAAGATGATAACTTTGAGGAGATACTAAAGATTTCTTCTAAGAAAGATTAGATATTGTCGTTTTTCACAAACAAAAAAGCATTTTTTTCGCTAAAACTTGGTATTTGAACATCTCTTCTGTCAACCTCACTAAATTTTTTTAAAAGTAAATCAGTTAATAATTTGGCAGAGTCCATATATTTTTTTACAACAACAGATGCTCCAGCTTGAAAGGACATCCAACCTCCTTTTTTTAGGTTTTTTGAAGATAAATCAATTATCTCTTTATAAAATTTTATTTGACCCTCTTTTTCTCCTTTTGTGCCGACGGGGTTGTCAGTAAGATCACTTACTATTCCATCAAACTTATTTCCGTTTCTTGCGTTTGCCTTCATATATTGCAATGCGTCACCGACAATTAGTTTTACACGTTTATCATCAAACACTTTTTGTCCAAGATGTTTTTTTGAAAGTTCAACTACGTCTCTATCAAGGTCAACAACAGTTATTTTTATTTTAGGATTAATTTTCAAGGCCATTTCTGCAACATAACCATCACCACCACCAAGTATTAGAATGTTTCTGTCATTTGAATCGAGTTTTGTAAGAATCGCTTTATCATAAATTGAGTGATCTTTTTCAGATGTTTGTACTAGACCGTCAATAACCATACTTTTACCAAAGCGATGCGTATCTATGATCATTATTTTTTGTAATCCGGAATTTACATCTGCTAATTTTTCTTTTATTACAATCTTTTCCTTTTTACCAGTAGAATACACTGGAGACATCAGATACTCCATTGTTACGTATCCTCTTTTTATTTTTGTTGAGTGACATTTTTCATGTCTAATCTTTTTCTTCAGATGTTTTACAACAAGGGCTGTCTCCTTGTCCCTTGAGCAACTAAACACGTCACAAGCAACGTAATTGTATTCTGGCCAAGAATGAATAGACACATGTGAGGTAGAGAGAAGAATGTACCCTGTTACACCCTGAGGCTCAAATTCATGAAAGTGAGCATGAAGCACCTCCAGACCTGCGGAATCTACTGATTCTTCTAGCTCTTTTTGCCAAAATTTAAGCGAGTTTATTTGATACGGATCGCATCCATAAAAATCAAGTATATAGTGCGCCCCTTTTATTTTTCCTTTACCACCTGTCATTATTTTGTCCATTATACAATATTTGATGTCGGTTTTGAATAGCCCATATTTGTGATTGTATGGAATTGTACTAGAATTAAAGTGATAAATACTTATGAAATCAAAATATCTATTTTTAGTCTTCGTTCTTATAGTTATCGTTTCTATAATCTACGGCCTATACCATTTTATATTTGCTAGAGACTATGTTATTTATAGCGAGATATCATGCGACCCTTCAATTGAATCTTGTTTTTTCTACGAATGTGACGAAAGTGAGCTCGGTTGTCTTGGTGAGCCATACAAGAAGATTATTAAAAATGCAAAATATTCACCATATTGTGATCCGTACGCTGATGACAATTGTCCAGAATTATTCTGTGAAGAATCTGAATTTGGTTGCGAAATAATAGAATGTTCAACAAATGAGCTAGAGGAAGGGGAGAGTTGTTTATCTCAAATCAACTAATCGTTAAAAAATTCATAACCCCAACACTATATTGATTTATACGAATTAATATGGTATAATAGAAATAGGTCAGTTCCTAAAATTTTAACAAAGGAGCCCGCTTGAATGCACTGAAGATTAAGGGTTTATTTCTGGGTTTATCAAAAGTCAGCAAGGCTGTGGTCACAGAGAGAATTATCACTTTCGTCACCCGCTTTGTCGATTTGATGATGGTGACTATACTTGTTTCAGATCCGGTTGGTGGGTACTGGAAGACAATCGCGATTGTTACTCCAGTTTACTTAGCCGCTTGCGCTCTGATTGTCTTTGTTAGCGATCTGTTTCTCGAGAAGGGTGTGGATATTACCGGAATCGAGGAGTTGAGGTTGTTTGCAGAGTCTGATCATCAATGTAGGGGGTTAAAAAACATCTTAAGAAAGATTGTGCGATGGACTCTCAAGAGGAAATCAACAATCTTTTGGGTTGGTAGCTGGTTCTATCTTGACCCAGACTATGTAACTTTGTTTCTCAGAGAAAAGGACGATTCGATTGTCGAATCTACTCTGAGGATAACCTTACCATCGGTTGTTCTGAGCATGATTGTTTGGACATCAGTGTATTGGTTGGCGTACCAGCCACTCAAGAGCACTGAATGGGCTAGATGGCTTGCTGAAAATCTATGAAATCATCCACCGCAATGGCGACATCGCGGTGGATTTTTTTATACTATGAATGTTATTATTATAAATAGCTATGGAAAATAAGAGAGTTTATTCTTGGGTAAGTCCAAAACTTGAAATAAAGGATACAGGTAAATATGGAAAAGGGGTTTTTGCTGTTATGGATATAAAAAAAGATGAAACCTTAATTGTTATGGGAGGTCAGATTTTAAATACTGAACAAGAGAATCTAGGAGGGGAGTTTGCAGCAAATCATAATATGGATATCTCAGAGGATTTTTCATTCTGTCCCGTGAAGGATGGAGATCTTGATAGTATGCCCCAATTTATCGTCAATCATAGTTGTGAACCAAACGCAGGTTTTGTCGAGCAATGTTTTATGTCTGCGATAAGAGATATAAAAAAAGGAGAAGAGATCGTTTATGATTATGCTTTTGTGATGTGGTCGAGCGATGAGAGTCTTGTTCACTTTGAAATGGAATGTAAATGTGGGTCTTCTTCGTGTAGAAGAAGAGTGACGGAAAATGATTGGAAAATCAAAGAAATTCAAGAAAAGTACGGTAAATATTTTCAACCTTTTATAAGAAGAAAATTCAATAAATAATTATGTTTTGTGAGCCGTATACAAGTGTGTCTTTCCTAGTCTTCTCAGCAGAAGCTCCACAACTTTTATATTATTCACACCTACCGGCAGTGATTGTGTCCCTTATTGTTAGTTTTTTTGTTTTTTTACATAACAAACAATCTTTATCTGCCAAATTACTTATCGTTGTCTCTTCGTTGTTTGCATTTTGGTCAATAGTGGATTTGTTCTTATGGACACAGACTCATTCAGGGATATTAATGTTTCTTTGGTCCTTTTGGTTCTTGGTTTTTTCTTCTATTTTTGCTTTCAGTTTTTATTTTTTATATTCTTTTATTTATAAAAAAGATTTGCCATTTTATGGTAAATCACTATTGATCGTCTCGCTTCTACCTCTTGTTGTTTCTTTTGCGACTCCGTACAATCTTGGAATTTTTGACGTTATCGCATGTAATGCAATAGAAAATCCCATCTCAATTGCTTATTCCTATGGTTTATCGGCATTGTACTTTATCTTGATTGTCATTTTGTCAATGCGAGGTTCGAAAACTAGCATAGATGTAGAAAGAAAACAGAATTTTTTTGCCTGCATGGGTGTAATATTTTTCCTACTGTCCTTTTCAGCCGCAACATATATTGCAAGTCTTTCAAATCTATTTAGTAGCTCACCTAATACTTTTGCCATAGAACAATATGGGTATTTTGGAATGACTATATTTATCGCTTTTCTGACTTATACGGTAGTTCAATACAAAGCTTTTAACGTTAAATTGCTTGCTGCACAGGCACTTGTTGTCTCACTCGTTGTCTTAATAGGTTCTCAATTCTTTTTTATCAGAAACAACACCAATAAAGTGCTTAATCTGATCACTTTTGTTGTTGCTATTGTTTTTGGATGGCTTCTCGTTAAATCTGTAAAAAAAGTTGAGGAACAGAGAGAGCAACTTGCTATTGCAAATCAGAATCAAACCGAATTATTACGATTTATTACTCATCAAGTAAAAGGCTTCTTTACAAAAACAAAAATGATTTTTGCTGGACTTGTTGATGGTAGTTACGGGAAAGTTTCCGAGGGTGTTTTAGGTGTAGCAAAACAAGGCCTTACTTTTGATAATACCGCTGTCGATATGATTCAGAATATTTTACATGCATCAAATCTCCGTTTAGGAAAAATGAAATTTGAATTTCAAAAAATCAATATATCTGAAATCTTAGAGGAGGAAGTAAAAAATAGTGAGATGTTATTCAAAGAGAAAGGATTGGATAAAGAAATATCAATAGACAAAGATGTGTTTGTTAGCGCTGATCCAAAACAGATTTCTCATATATTTAAAAATCTTATAAACAATGCTCTGCTGTATACACAAAAAGGGAAAATCTCTATTTTATTGAAGAAACAGGGTAATGAGGCAATTATTTCAATAACTGACACTGGTATAGGTCTCTCTCCACTTGATAAACAAAAACTTTTTAAGGAGTCTGGAATGGGGGACCGATCGCTTGGATTAAATCCAAATAGTACAGGATTTGGTTTGTATATTGCAAAAAGGATCGTTGAACAACATGGTGGAAAAATTTGGGCGGAGTCAGATGGTGAAAATAAAGGTTCAACTTTTAACGTAAAATTGCCTTTAATTAGATAAATTATTCTGTAGCAAATCTTTTATGATTCTCTTTGTCTCTTCCACACTGTGAGTTTCTTTTACAAGTACTCCAGTTTTAGTAGCAGGGAAGTCATTGCCATAATCATGCATAGAGTCGCCCACAAATAGTGATTGTTTCTTTGGAATATTTAGAAAACTAGTGATTTGGTTAATTCCGTAAGATTTATCTCTTCCTTTTCTTGTTATGTCAATTGAAGTCGTACCTCCATATCTGATTTCGTACTCTGGTAATAACTCATCAAGTTTTTTCTTTAATATAGATCTTTTTTTATAATCCTCATCCCAACTCTTTTTAATTTCTATAGGTGCTTCTTGCCCCAAAGCAGAGAATGTTATCTGTGTCCTTCTATCTTCAATTTGTTTACCAAAAACTTTATTAATAAATTTATTATAATTAGTTTCTTTGATTGCAATATCTACTGCTTCAATTATTTTTTTTCTTTCCGATTGTGTCATCGCATCCTCATAGAACTGTTTTATGTTGCCGTTTTCGTAATGACAAAGTATTGTTCCATTTGTCGGCATTATATAAAGATTTTCATTCACTGATTCATCGGATAAGACATCAATAAATCTTTTTTTTACTTCCTCATACTTTGATCCTGAGATTATTGCCACTTTGTAATTCCTTAACAACGAAAGAATAAGACTCTTCATTTCGTCATCCATTTTGCATTTACTTCTAGTTAAAGTTCCATCGAGGTCAAATATCGTCAATTTGATATTACTTAGATTCATATAAATATATTCTACCAAAGTGCATTTGAATAAACACTATATTTTCTGTAGCATTTCAGTATGGAAGTAAAAATTGAGAAAAGCTGGCAAGTGGCACTAAAAGACGAATTTGAAAAGGATTATTTCAAGGGTCTCACTAGGAAAGTAAAAGAAGAGTATAAGAGCGATATAATTTATCCTTGTCCTAAAAATATATTTAAAGCTTTTGATCTGTGTCCATTCAGCGATGTAAAGGTTGTTATTTTGGGTCAAGATCCATATCACGGTCCAAAACAAGCGAATGGTCTATGTTTTGCAGTAAGTGAGGGCGTGAAGAATCCACCTTCACTTCAGAATATATTTAAAGAGGTCGAAAAAGATCTCGGTATCACTGTGAATCAAAGTGGCGATCTTACACGATGGGCTGTTCAAGGTATTTTGCTACTTAACTCAGTCCTGACTGTAAAAGGAGGACAACCGGCCTCTCATCAAGGAATTGGATGGGAGACTTTTACAGATAATGTCATTAAAATATTATCTGATGGGAAAGAAAATCTTGTGTTTATTCTTTGGGGAAATTATGCACGTGGCAAAAAGAGTTTAATTGATACCACAAAACATTTTGTAATAGAGTCTCCCCATCCATCACCATTTTCGGCATCAAGTGGTTTTTTTGGTTCAAAACCGTTTAGTAAGACTAATGAATTCTTAGCTAAAAAGAAGATCAAAACTATTGATTGGTCGAGCTAGATAATATTATTACATGTAGTAAAATACTCATTATGAGTAAAACAATCTTAATAGCCGAAGATGAAGCTCCTCTTGCTAAAGCCCTTTCACTAAAATTGTCAGCAAGTGGTTTTAAAACCGTTATTGCTACAAATGGAGCCGAAGCTCTGCAATGTATCGAAAGCGAAAAACCAAGCCTGTTAGTTTTAGATATTATGATGCCAGAAATTGACGGATATGGTGTGCTTGAAGAATTGAAAAAAAAGAATCAATCAATACCAGTGATTGTTATTTCTAATCTTAGTCAAAATGAAGATAAGAAAAGAGTGTTAGAACTTGGTGCAAAAGAATATTTTGTAAAATCCGATACACAATTAAGTGAAATTGTTGATTTTATCAACAAAATGCTTAAATAGTTTTTTCGTTTAGGTAAAAAACAGAGTATAATATATCTGATGGTCTCTGAAAAGGAAATCAAGGATATTTTGATTAAGGGTTCATATTTAACCCTTAATGATTTAAAGAAGGTCGACAATGTTCGCAAAGCGAAAAAGATTGACTTTATTAATGCTTTATATATTTCTAATCTACTTACTAAGGATCTATTAGGCCAAGCTCTTGCTGAATACTTTAAAATTCCATACATAGATCTAAATTCAAATTTACCACCCAGAGAACTTGTTTTGGAACTACCTGAGGATAAGGCAAAAAAATATAGGATTGTACTTTTTTCACGCGGTGATAAAAAAATTGTTGTTGCAACCGATACTCCTGAATCAAAAGATTTTTTGACTGACAAAGAGCTTACGAACATTTTTGCTAATAAGGAAATAAAGATTGGCTACTCTTTGACAGAAGATATTGATAATATTTTTGGCTTTTATCACAAAACGCTTGAAACTCGGTTTGGAAAGATTATTAAAGAAGGAGGAAGAGTTGCACCTGAAATAATCGAACAGATTTTTAGGGATGCTTTGTTGCTAAAGGCTTCCGATATACACTTCGAACCATCAAAAGACGAAGTGTTGATAAGGTTTAGAGTAGACGGAGTTTTACAGGTTGCTGGAATATTAAAAACTGAATATTACGAA
>CAZOXE010000011.1:0-8457 GCA_964583835.1 uncultured Candidatus Saccharibacteria bacterium
GAGAATCAAAAACAAAAACCTTATGTCTAGGAAGATAAGTATAAGAGAGGCAATTGCGGGTGCAAGGATAAACATTAGCGGTCTAACTGCTCTAAATGATCCCATGATACTTACGTCTCTTGCGTTGATGTGTTTGAATAGATAGGTTTCACTCATAACTTCAATCGTTGCAGCTCCAATTCTTGTAATAAATAAGATCAATACCCAGAGCCAAAGATTTCCACCTTCAACAAAACTAATAAGTGCTGTGGAGACTGCCATAATAACAAAGCCAATGATCAACATTTCTTTTTCTCCAAGTACGCTATCAGCAATCTTTCCAAGAGGTATCTGAAGGAGTACAAAAGGTAACTGCATTAAAGCGAGAATTAAGCCTATTGCTGTCCAATCAAAACCGATGTGATTTAAGAGATAGATTGGAGTGTAGATTGCCATCCATATGTAGAAGAATGTAAGTAGACTTTGAACAATAAAGATTCCACGGACATCCTTATCTTTTGATATATTTTTTAGTGTCTCAGGGATATCAAGAGTGTCATATTTGGGGTCTTTAAAATCTCTGAAATTTTGAATAACCGTCAGGAAAACGATGACTAATACCATAATGCCAATGGCATATGTCTTCCAATAACTTCCGTCTACAATAAGAAGCCCTGCTATGAGCGGTCCAAGAATGAATGCGATATTTAGACTGGTCAAAGAAACGCCTCTTGTTCCGCCGGTTTCCTCATTCTTTGTATATTTTTCAAGAAAGATATCAAGCAGAAAAAAACCGATAGGTACAACAACGAAAGTTGTCATAATTAAAGGAACCACCCACACGCTATCTTTTACTAAAATGATTCCAGAAAGAGCTAAAAGCTCGATAAGGAGCACGACGAGTGTGGTTTTATAAGCACCTAATTTTGTTAATAAGTTTTTTATATAGTAGAAACCTACAATTGATATTATTGAGCCAATTGTGTAAGTGATACCCAAAATATTTTCACTTAAAAATAAAGACAGGTAACTTGAGTTAGAAAAATAAAATGGACTTGCGTGAAGTGTAAAAAGGAACGTTAATAGATAGGCTATACCAATTTTTGAGCTAGAACTATGAAGTCCATTCATAGAAAAATTGTAACACAAACTTTCTATTTTTTTATATTCCAAGTAGTACAGGAATAACGATTGGTCTTTTTGCTGTTTTTTGGAACAAGAATCTACTGATGTTGTCGTTCAATTTATCTTTTAGATAATCAAAATTAATAGGATGCATATTTACTGTTGATTCCTCAATTGTTTTCTTGATTATATGACGAGCGTGCTGTAGAAGATCTTGAGATTCTCTTAAATAAACGAAGCCCCTCGAAATAATATCAGGTGATTTTTTAAGTTTTCCTGTTGATGTGTTGATGCTTGCAATGATTACAAACATTCCATCTTGAGCAAGCATTTGTCTGTCACGGATAACAACATCTTGGATATCTCCGATTGAAAAACCGTCAACCATAACAAGCCCAGATCCAGCGCTTTCTTTTCTTTTTACCATCTTTTTACCATCTTCAACTATATCGATTATCATCCCGTTGTCAGGAACAATGATGTTTTCTTTTGGCATACCAAGTGACTCTGCTAAATCTGCATGGAGTCTCAACATATAATGACTTCCGTGAATTGGGATAAAGAACTTTGGTTTTATTTTTTTATGCAACCATTCGATTTCTCCACGATTTCCATGACCAGTTGAGTGGACATATAAATCACTTGTTCTATAGTGAATTATTTTTGTACCTTGTCTTGCAATATTATCCTTAAGTTTTTGAACAGTTTTCTCATTTCCTGGAATAATAGATGATGATAGTAACACAGTGTCTCTTGAAGTTAACTGAATATACTTATGATTCTTTGTTGCCATTCTCATCAAGGCTGCAAATTCTTCACCTTGTGCTCCTGTTGCAAGAATTATCAACTGGTCAGGAGGATATTTGTCTATATCTTGAGCGGGAACAATAGTATCACTTCTTGGTTCAAACATCTTTGATAGTTTTGCTATTTCAATGTTTGTCTTCATGCTTCGTCCCTCTACAACTATTTTTTTGTTGTATTTTTCAGCAATTTGAACGATTTTTATCATTCTCGTAAATTGAGAAGCAAACGTACTGATTATCAGTCTGTTTTTTGTGTTTTTGATTATCTCATCAAGAGCCTCATGAACTTTGTATTCTGGTGTTGAAAATCCAGGATTTTCAATATTTGTAGAGTCTGCCATTAGAAGAAGAACATTCTCTTTTTCAAATATTTTGTACTCTTTCTCTTCTTCATCAGTCGGCACCCCGTCAACATGATCAAGTTTGTAGTCTCCTGGAGTTACAACCGATCCATAAGGTGTGTTAATTATTACACCCATTGAATCTGGAACAGTGTGGGTCACAGCGAAAAATTTAATTGAAAAATTCCCAATTTTTATCTGCTCATTTTTTTCGACTAGCTTTATATCAAGAGGTGGTAGGTGAGGGAATTCAGATTGCCTCTTTTGAATCATTATTGATGTAAGATTTCTCGTGTATATTGGAGGATTGCCAATTCTTGGCATTATGTAGGGGATTCCACCGATGTGATCAAGGTGACCGTGGGTAATAATCATACCCTTTATCTTTTCCTTTCTTTCTTCGAGGTATTTCGTGTTTGGAAGGATATAGTCAATTCCTGGGGTGCCTTCTTCTTTGAATTGAAAACCAGCATCAATAATAATGATTTCATCATTATGTTCGATGGCTGTCATGTTTCTTCCGACCTCTTCGACTCCTCCTAGAGGCATTATTCTCACGTCGTGTCCTATTGGAGGGATATTTTTTGTCTCAAAATCTCTGTTTTGAACAAGTGGCCTTGGAGAAGAAGGTCTTCGTGAAGACATCGGTCTTCTTCCTCTCCCCGCTGTTCTTGATCTTTGTCCAAAGCTTGATGACGGTCTTTTGTTTTGTCTGTTGTCTAAATTCATTTTTTTAAATTAATAATATTAATAATTCGTTAAAAATTTCCAAACTCTATCGCTCGAAATATACCATTTATAAACTTCATTAAATCTATCATTTGGTTCTACGATATTATTCAAATTAAGGTCGCTAATGTTTTTTGGGGAAAAATATAAGAAATCAGGTGTGAAAAGAAAAATTGCTGGGACATCTTTTACCAATTCATTTTGAAAATCTAAGTATTTCTCAATTCTTTCGTCACGATCCTGTATTTGTCTTGCTTTCTCAAGTATTCCGTCTGTTGTGATGTTTGCATATTGGGCAATGTTTAAGCCAGGATCATTTCTTTGAGAAGAGTGCCAAAAAGCATAGAAATCAATATCTTTACCGACGATTTCACCAAAAAGAAGTGAGTCATAATTTCTTGGTCTAATTACGCTCTGGCTTAAGTCTGATGCTTCGAAAAATTTAAGATCAACTACAACGCCAATTTTCTGCCAATCTTCCTCAATTATTTTTGCAACTTGTTTGAGTTCCTCAATGTTGCTTGTTGAAAGGTTAAAGTAAAGCAATTCATCATCTTTTTCTCGTACACCATCCTTGTTAATTATCCAACCCGCTTGATCGAGTATCAATCCAGCTTCTTCAAGAGAAAACTTCATACTACTATTGTCTGTTTGATGGATACTTGGAGGTATCGGACCGTTTATTGGTTCTCCGTAACCATTCAAAACTTCTCTTATAATTCTCTCTCTATCTACTGAAATATTTAAGGCCTCTCTAATATTTGCATCCGTTAATAAGGTTTTCTGATTTTGGTTAAAAAATATTCCAAAAACTCTTGGTAAAGACGCTCTCAGTGGCTGGTCATCTCCTTTCTTTATTAACTTATCAAGGTTGTTGTCATTTATTCCCGATGCGCTATCTAGTAAGTTTTTGTTAAAAGCATCTATGATAAGATCTTCATTCGCGTAAAACAAAAGTTTGATTCTATCGATGAAAGGTTCTCCAAGAGTATATTTATCAAAAGATTGAATGGTGTAACTTTCAGGTATTCCTGATCTGTTTCTTTTTATTGTGTCAATTTTAAATGGACCTGAACCAATCGGCTCTGTGTTTAGTTGGCTAAATGGAAATTCCTCAAACGATGCTTCTTGCCATTTGTTTTTTGGAAGAATTCCTATAGTGGTGTTTTCGATAAATGGGGAGTATGGTTCTCTGATTACAAATTCCACTGTTCTGTCGTCAATCTTGTTAACCGTTACTCCGTCCCAGCTTGCTCTTTTTGGACTCTTAATAGTTGGTTCTTTTATTAAATTTACGGTGAAAACAACATCATCTGAAGTCACTTTTGATCCATCGTGAAATACAGCAGAATCCTTTATCTTGAATGTATAAGTAAGTCCATCCTCAGAGATGGAATAGCTCTCGGCAAGATCTTCAATCAATTCTCCATTAGAAGTATTTCTCATTAGACCTGAGTAAATAAGTTTAACTAAATCTTTGTCTGCATCGGTTGTTGCAAGTATAGGGTTAATAAATCGTGGAGAACCAACGATCCCTTCATTTATAGTGCCTCCTTTTGCAGGTACTTCGACGAGAAAATTTGAATTAACTAACATCAATAATCCAAACGCTGAGAGAAGAAACAAAGCAACAAATACACCCAGTACTATTTTTTCTGATATACCAAAAGAATTTAAAACCTTATCAAAAAAAGGCCAATTGATGGGCTTCCATTCTAGTTTAAATAACTTAATGATTTTTTCCTTCACGGAATGTTTTTAGATAGTATCTATAAGACGATGACTAGTAGAGATGAGATGCAAAAAAGTACAGCTATTACTATGGTTCCATAGAAAAACCATTTTTCAGCTCCTCTTCTAGTGTGATACATGCTCAAATCAGAACCACCAAAAGCACCACCAAGCCCTGCAGCTCGTTTTTGTAGCAAAATGCCAGCCACTAAGAGGACCGACAAAACTATTTGCGCATATGGCAGAATAGAAAGCATGTTTGAATATTTAGTCTAGCATACCTCAAATATTTAGCAACTATTTGATGTCAAAATAAAAGGCCCTCTCCATTCAAGGATTGGGCCGAACTTTTGATCGGAAGAACTTACTTTCTGCTGATGCCAAGGACCTTAAAGACCTTTGATTTGAACTTGGCATCTGCGCCTGCGAATCGTGCCAAGCTCCCACCAACGCAGAGGAAAGCAGGAACGTCTCCGCGGGTGAATTTCATCGCCGAAGCGATCATCAGCTGTCCGTTTCTCGCTCTTTCGAGCTCCATCGCAGCGAATAGCAACAAGTGACTCGGACTGGCTTCTTGGAAGCCTTCTTCTCTCATCAGTCTCTGTGCGTCAGTGATATCGAAATACTCAATGACCGGAGTAAAATCGAAGAGACCTATTTCGATTTTTCCGATCACCATGTCCTGCGGAAATTCAACTCCCTCAAGTTCATGGCAATTCACGTGATTTTGACGCAGATATTGAATCGAATACTGAGGATCCAAGTGGGCTGTCCTTATCGTTGTTTGCCTCTTGTGAATCAGAGGCCTCTTTGCTACCGCTACTTCTGTTGCTTGCATATCTACCTTCTTTCTGTCGGTTGCTACTTTTACCCTTCTCGTGTGGGTTGAACGCACTCCAAAAAAGAAGAGTATCTGAGGCTATTTATACCACTATTAATTGTCGTGTCAAACAATTTTTGTTGACGTCTGTGGAAAGATAACTATAATGTTAGCACTTATTAATAATGATAATTTTCAAAAAAATGGCATCAGAAAAAAATAAAAAAAATAAGAAATTAAAACTGGTTCCACTTGCTGATAGAGTCATTATTGAACCTATAAAAGAAGAAAATATTAAAACTGAATCAGGAATAATCCTTCAGGATTCTTCTGTAGATAAGGAAACAAAAAAGGGATTGGTTGTGGCGGTTGGAGAAGGAAGAATTGAAAATGGGAAAAAGATTGCTCTATCGGTAAAAGTCGGACAAAAAGTTATTTATTCCTGGGGAGACACTATTAAATATGATGGAGTCGAATACATTATTGTCAAAGAAAACGATATTTCAGCAATTATTGGTTAATTTATAAAAAATGGCAAAAAAAATAATTTTTAATGAAGAGGCAAGAAAATCTTTGAAGAGAGGAATAGACAAGGTTGCTGATGCGGTAAAGATTACCATCGGCCCAAGAGGTAGAAATGTTGTCATAGACAAAGGATATGGAGGACCAATGATAACAAATGATGGAGTCTCAATTGCAAAGGAAATATCTCTAAAGGATAAATTTGAAAACATTGGCGCAGAGATAATGAAAGAGGTGGCAAATAAAACAAACGACGTGGCAGGGGATGGAACTACAACCTCGGTCATCTTGGCGCAATCAATTATTGAAGAAGGGCTAAAGCATGCAGCTATGGGTGTGAACGCTATGGCTCTTAAGTCAGGAATCGAAGAGGCGGCAAAAGATGTTGTGTCAGCTCTAAAAACTATTTCAAAACCGATAAAAAGCCAAGAGGAAATAAGAAACGTTGCGACAGTTTCTGCAGAATCTGAAGAAATTGGGAAAATAATTGCAGATACAATTAGTAAAGTTGGTAAAGATGGAGTAGTTACCGTCGAAGAGTCCCAATCGTTTGGCGTTGAGTCTGAAGTAGTAGAAGGTCTGCAGATAGACAAGGGATACCTTTCTCCATACATGGTTACAAATGCAGAAAGAATGGAGGCAGAATATATAGAAGCACCGATAGTAATCACAGATAAAAAGATTTCATCTATAAAGGAATTCCTTCCGCTTTTAGAAAAAATCGCCCAAACTGGAAAGAAAGACATTGTGATAATTGCTGATGACGTTGATGGAGAAGCACTTGCTACTTTTGTAGTAAACAAGATTAGAGGTAACTTAAATGTTCTCGCGATAAAGTCTCCTGGTTTTGGTGATAATAAAAAAGAACTTTTGAATGACATCGCTATAATGACTGGAGGAACAGTAATAACTAGTGACACTGGTATTGATTTTGAAAAAGCAGATTTATCTATGCTCGGAAAGGCAAGGCGAATCGTTGCGACAAAAGACAATACTGTAATAGTAGGAGGTAAAGGAAAGAAACAAGATATTGAAAAAAGAATTTCTCAGTTGTCTAAACTGGTTGAACAATCAGACTCTAAGTATGATAAAGAAAAGATTGAAGAGAGAATTGCAAAGCTTTCTGGTGGAGTTGCAGTTATAAAAGTCGGAGCAGCAACGGAAACTGAAATGAAATATTTAAAACTAAAAATTGAAGACGCGGTTTCGGCAACAAAGGCTGCAATTGAAGAGGGAATTGTCGCCGGAGGAGGAAGCGCTTTGATAAAAGCAGGACAAAAAATTTCTAAAGATGATTCAGGTATTAAAAATGAGAGAGATCTCGGTTATCAAATAGTATTGAGGGCGCTTGAAGCTCCGTTGATGCAGATTGTTGAGAATTGCGGGAAAGAAAATGGAGCAGTTGTTGTTGAAAAAATTAAACAATCAAAAGGTTTATCAATTGGGTATAATGCAAAAACTGAAAAGATTGTTGAAAATATGCTGGAAGAAGGAATAATCGATCCTGTAAAGGTCACTCGATCAGCCATTCAAAACGCTGCCTCAGCTGCGTCAATCTTTTTGACTACAGAGGTTGCAATCTCTGATGAAGTGGAGGATAAGTGTCATTGCGGACATAATCATGGACAGGGCGGAATGGGTGGAATGGACGGGATGATGTAGGAAACGGGCGCATAAGCGCCTGTTTTCGTTTAAGGATAAGTTTGATAAAATAATGTCATTAGCATTAAGAGAAAACTATGCCCATTTTATATATAGTCATTGCTGTTGTTGTGGTTTTAGGCGCTTGGATAATAGGAACGTATAACTCGTTTATAAAATTTGTTATCAGAGCAAAAGAAGCTTGGGCGGATATAGATGTACAACTCAAGAGGAGATATGATCTTATCCCAAATCTTATTAATACCGTAAAAGGATACGCAAAGCATGAATCTGGAACGCTTGAAAAAGTAGTAGAAGCAAGGGCAAAAGCGATGGGTGTTCAAGATATAAAAGGGAAGGCCGATGCAGAAAATATGTTGACTGGGGCTTTAAAATCAATTTTTGCTTTGGCAGAAAATTATCCAGATCTAAAAGCAAACGAAAACTTTCTTGAACTTCAAAGAGAGCTTTCCGATACTGAAAATAAAATTCAGGCCGCAAGAAGGTTTTATAACACGAATGTCCGTGATCTAAATATCAAAATTGAATCCTTTCCTTCAAATTTAATTGCGAAAATGTTTGGGTTTTTGAAAATGGACTTCTTTTTACTTCAAGGAGAGGCTGAAAGAGAGCCAGTAAAAGTTGAATTTTAGTTTTTATGGTTTTTAAGCAAGGGGATTTTGGATCGTTCGAAAAATCATTCAAAGATGAGAGTCTTGAAAGGACGAGCTCAGAAAGGATGACGCATCTTGTTGAAATGATT
>CAZOXE010000011.1:8467-9884 GCA_964583835.1 uncultured Candidatus Saccharibacteria bacterium
AAAAATCAAGAAGGCGGATGGGCATTTCATTCGTGGTTTGATGCCTTTAAAAATAAAGAAGGTGTTGTCCCGCTAGATTCGCTTTCTGAAAAAATAAAAGACCTAGGTAGGGAAACTGCGCTTGCAGAACTGGGGTTTTTGCGGAGAAGCGCAGAAAAACTTGATCCATTAGCTCCAAATTTTGACTATGAGTTAAGAAGAATAAAAGTAGACGTTGATTTTGTTCTTGAAAAATCGGGAGAGCTAGGGCTATTAACAGAAGAGGAGACTACAAATATAGGAATCTCTCTAGCAGGGTTTCTTGGATAAAAATGGCATCACTTTATACTCATCAGGAAGAAAACAATAGAAAAACATGGTTGCTCATGACTGTTTTCTTAGTCTTTATTATTCTTCTTGGTTTTGTGTTCAGTTACATCTTTGATAGCGTTTTGATTCTATATTTTGCTGTCATTTTTAGTCTCTTAATGAATATAGGTAGTTATTGGTATTCAGATAAAATAGTCCTCTCTATATCAGGAGCAAAAGAAGCCGATCAAAATGAATTCAAGGAACTGCACAGACTTGTCGAAAATCTTTCTATTACTGCGGGACTTCCAAAGCCAAAAGTTTATGTAATACAAGATTCTGTTCCAAATGCTTTTGCAACCGGTAGAAATAAAGATCATTCTGCAATTGCTGTGACTACGGGGCTTTTAAGTATCCTTGAAAAGACAGAACTTGAGGGAGTAATTGCTCACGAACTTGCACACGTGGGTAACAAAGATATTTTACTTCAGACTATAATCGTTGTTCTTGTTGGTATTGTAACTCTTCTTTCTGACTTCTTTTTAAGAATAACATTTCATGGGGGTAGTGGTGGTGATAGAAAAGACGGCAGAATCCAACTGATCCTACTTTTAGTTGGAGTTGTATTAGCGATCCTGTCTCCAATAATTGCAACGATAATTAAACTATCGATTTCGAGAAAGAGAGAATTTCTTGCAGATGCGACGGGTGCAATGCTGACGAGATATCCCGAAGGGCTCGCAAGTGCCCTCGAAAAGATTTCAACTTACTCTGGAAAAATGAGGAACGCAAATCATGCAACTGCGCATTTATACATCTCAAATCCTTTTGGCGGAAAAGAAATAAAAGTGAGTTTTCTTGATAAGCTATTTAGCACTCATCCCCCGGTAGAAGAAAGAATTGCGGCACTAAGAGAGTTGAGATAAATTAAAAGAAATTGGAGAGGTGCCAGAGCGGTCGAATGGGCCACCCTGGAAAGGTGGTATATCGGAAACGGTATCGAGGGTTCGAATCCCTCCCTCTCCGCCAATTTTCACTTTTTGTGAAATCGTAAGAAACAGCCTCGGCGCAAAACGCCTCGGCATGGTATTTTTCCGCAATTTTGAAGGCATTTTTGAAATCCAAAACC
>CAZOXE010000012.1:0-9397 GCA_964583835.1 uncultured Candidatus Saccharibacteria bacterium
GTATTAATCATAGGCTTGGTAATGTTATCTTTCACAATTGGTGTGATAAGGTTTGAATTTGCTGATAGTCGAGCAGGCCGGAGTGATTTGAAAAGTTTTGTTGGAAAAGAGGTTGTTTATAAAGGTAGGGTAATTGGAGAGGCAGATAAAAGAGAAAATAATTCAAGAATTACAACAGAGATAACTTCATATTTTGAAGAAGATAAGGAAATTGTCACAAAAAAACCTGAGAAAGTAATTATTATAGATGAACTTTTATCTGAAATTGAATACGGCGATCTAATTGAATTTAAGGGGACTCTAAATAAACCAGAAAATTTTGAAACCGATCTTGGTAAGACATTTAATTACATTGGGTATTTGAGAAAAGATGCTATTAAATACTTAACTTATTATCCAGATATAGTTTCAATCGAAAATGGGTATGGAAATCCAATCAAAAAATTTCTATTTTCTCTAAAAAGGGGTTTTCTTGAAAAAATAAATAAAGTTATACCCGAACCAGCGTCTTCACTTGCTAGTGGTCTTCTTGTCGGAGAAAAACAATCTTTGGGTGAACATCTTCAAGATGCATTCAGAAAGACAGGTTTGATTCACATAGTCGTTCTTTCTGGGTTTAATGTGACAATTATTGCACAATCCGTCCTAACCTTACTTTCTCTTTATTCTGTTGGTTTTAGCTTCTTTTTAGGCACTCTTTTTATAATTTTCTTCGCCATTATGACAGGAGGAGGTGCAACTATTATTAGAGCTTCAATTATGGCGATTCTGGCGCTTGTAGCAAAATCCACATCAAGAAAATTTGAGATAAACAGGGCACTGTTTTTAGCAGGAGGAGTTATGATATTTCAAAATCCCTATATCCTCGTGTTTGATTTGTCATTCGAACTGTCGTTCCTTGCGACACTTGGATTGATTTATGTTTCACCCTATGTCGAGCGATTGTTTAGTTTTCTTTCAGAGAAATATGGTCTGAGAAGTATTGTATCAGCGACGATATCTACGCAATTTTTTGTTTTGCCACTGATTCTATATTCGATCGGTGAACTTTCTATAATCGCTCCGATTACAAATATTTTAGTTTTACCAGTGATTCCAGTGACCATGTTTTTCGGATTTATTACTGGAGTTCTTGGCTTTATCTTCCCATTGTTATCGATTCCGTTTGGTTGGGTCTCTTGTTTATTGCTTTCGTATGAGCTTTGGATTGTTGAAATTTTTTCTCAAATTCCATTTAGTACAATAAAAATAACACAATTTCCTGCCTTTCTGTTATTTATTACTTATATTATTCTAGTTTATTTTATTGTAAGGCTTCGGAGAAATTCTTCTCAAAGAAATCCCAGTTAACATTTGCGAAAAAATCTTCAATATATTGCGTCTTACCGCTCGGTTGATAATCTGCCACGAATGAGTGTTCCCACATATCGAGCATGATTATTGGAGATAGACCGTTTAAATGTCCGAGATGTTGTTCGTCCACCCATCCATTTAATAGTCTGTCAGTTTTTTTATCATAATAGAGAATTGCCCACCCCACACCTCTTGTTGTTGCTAAAGTTTTGAAGAAAGACAACCATTCCTCAAACGAACCCCACTCTTCTTCAATTTTCATTTTCAATTTTGATTCGTTCTCAAGTGTTTTTGAGCCGTTTTCAAAACTTTTGAAATATATTTCGTGGTTTCGCATTCCATTAAACTCAAAACTAAACCTTCGCTCAAGTCCGCTGATGAGACCCATATTTGCTTCTGCATCTTTTCTTAATTCCTCTATTTTTTCAAGGACTTGGTTTGAATTCTTAACGTACCCTGAATAAAGTTTTAGATGCTCTTCAATGGTTTTTTCAGAAATTCCTTTAAGTTTTGGGATGTCAAATTTTTGTTCTTCAAATTTTTTCATAAAAGAGAAGTTACATTGATTAATAACAAATCACTATCAGTGTATCATAAATTATATGGAGTCTGGAGGTTTAAAAATAGTAAAATCTCTTGTCGCAATTTTCCTTATAATAAATATTATTGTTTGGTTTATCTTGCTTAGTAAAGACAATAGGGACACTTTAAAAGTGGTTTTTCTTGATGTCGGACAAGGAGATTCTGTCTATATTGAGGCTCCAAATGGAAACAGTGTTTTGATTGATGGTGGCCCAAACGCATCTGTCTTGAGAGGATTAGGATCGGTTATTTCTTTTTATGATCGAGATATTGATCTTGTGGTTGCCACTCATCCAGATTCTGATCATATCGGCGGTCTCCCTTTTGTTTTTGATAGATATGAAATATCAAACTATCTTGAATCTGGCGCTTCATCGGATTCGCTTGTCTTCAATCGACTTAAAGAGTCCATACAGGAAGAGAATTCAGTTAATTATTTATCTGAAAAAGGATTAAAAATTATTTTAGATTCAGAAAATAGTGTTTTTATTGAGATTCTTAATTCTACAAAGACGAATGTAAAAGATGCAAACGAATCATCTATTGTCACAAGACTAACTTATGGAGATTCAAGTTTTCTTTTTACTGGTGACGCACCTCAATCGATTGAAAGGAGTATAGTGCTTGATTATGGAACACCAGTAGATAGTGATGTTTTAAAAATTGGGCATCATGGTTCAAAGACTGGAACTGCTAAAGAATTTTTGGATATCGTAAGTCCAGACTACTCAATAATATCTGCAGGAAAAGATAATAGATATGGACACCCACACAGGGAGGTAATCTCTCTATTAGAGTCAGTACAAACAAAAATCCTCAAGACGTTTGAGGATGGAAGAATTGAGTTTGAATCAAATGGCGGAGAACCAGTGCTTATTAAATGACGCCAGCTTTCTTGAGAGTCTTATAAGCCCCGTTCTTATTGATGGTTTTGATTGCTTTTGTTGAAAGAGTCAAAGTCACAAACTTCTTGAGCTCTGGGATATAGATTTTCTTCTTTTGAAGATTAGTATACTTTCTGATCATTCCTGTCGGATTGTATTGAGTAGCACGCGTACGATTTGAGTAACCGCCGCCTACAATTGACCCTCTTTTTGTAACTGGGCATCTTTTAGCCATAATGTTTTTAAGTACGGTCTATGATAACATAAGTCTATTATCTTGCAAGAATATGGATTTAACCTTCATTGTTTTCATTATTATATTGATTTTCTCGATTATTGCTCACGAATTGGCGCATGGTTATTCTGCTGACTTTCTTGGCGATCCAACTCCAAGATTGATGGGGAGACTGACAACCAACCCTCTTGCACATCTTGAATTTTTTGGGTCATTTCTTGTCCCCTTAATTGCGTATTTTGCGGGAGGTTTTATTTTTGGTTGGGCAAAACCCGTAATGTTCAATCCATATAATTTAAAGAACCAAAAATGGGGGGAGGCGATTGTTGCTGTTGCGGGTCCCGCCACAAATATTGTTCTCGCAATCATTTTTAGTATTATTTTAAGATTTTCAATAGCACTTTCCTTGTCACCCAATTTGATTTTTATTTTTGGAGTAGTGGTTTTGGTAAATATTATACTTGCCTGCTTTAATCTTGTTCCTATTCCACCTCTCGATGGCTCAAAAATATTATTTGCGGTCTTACCAATAAAATACTTGGCAATCAGAGAAAAAATTGAACAAGGAGGTTTTCTCCTTGTTCTTGTTTTCATATTTTTCTTTTGGGGTTTCGTTACTCCATTAATTCATCTAATATTTAAAATACTAACAGGAGTAAGTTTTATCGGTCTCTAGTCCCTATCAACAATAAGGCAGTAAATATAATGGTTTTTCGCTGATTTAAATATATAATTGAATTGAATGAGCAAAAGATTCCTTAAAAAAGATAGAGATGAATGTTTGGTAGAAGGGGCTATTTTCGGAGTAATTCTTATTATTTTAATTCTTTTGTTTTCAAATCGAGAAATTTTTCAAATAAAAGACAAAATAAAAAAAGCTGGAGACTCCGTTTTAAGTTCATATCAGGTTTTTGGTGAGGACATTCTTGAATCTCTTGAATCTCTTGGTAGAGGAGTAAGAGTATTACCTCAAAAAACGAATGGCTCTAAAAATGATTTAGATGCTCGTAATTTTGTTGATCCAGAATACCTAGTCGCTTCTTCGGTGCAAATCTTTAAGATTTATCAAAATACGTTGATAGACATAAATAATTCTCTAGTTGAGGGGTATGTTTATGCTGGTGAAAAAATCGTAGATTCAAGGGATTTTATAGTTGGACAGGTGACATCAATTACCAATAATTAGAACAATAATTCTAGCCTATTGCATTTTGTGTGGATATATATTAGATTTATAGGGCTACTTTAGTGGCGATTTTTTAATCATAAATGCCTACAGTAAACCAACTGTTAAAAAAGGGAAGAAAGAAATCTATCCGAAAGTCAAAAGCGGTAGCTTTGACACGTGGTTTTAATACACTTGAAAACAGACCAACTTTCTATCCTTCCCCTTTCAAGAGAGGCGTTTGTACAAAAGTCACCACAACTACTCCCAAAAAACCAAACTCAGCTATCAGAAAGATTGCTAAAGTTAGACTTACAAATGGTATGGAGGTAACTGCATACATTCCTGGAATGGGACATGGACTCCAGGAACACTCAGTCGTCGTCTTAAGAGGTGGTAAAGTAAAGGACGTCGGTATTAGATACACTATTGTTAGAGGTAAGCTCGATGCTTCTGGAGTAGAAAATAGAAAGAAAGGACGAAGCCAATATGGTACAAAGAAAGATAAAAAAGCCTAGATTTAAAATATGCGAAGAAAAGTAAAAAATAGAAATATAGTAAAACCAGATTCAGTTTATGAATCAACAAAAATCTCAAAGTTTATTAACTATGTAATGGAAAGAGGAAAGAAAGCGGTCGCAAGACAAGTTGTTTATGATGCTTTAAATACGATCAAAGAGAAAGAGAAAGTCGACAATCCTCTCGAAGTTTTTGAGACAGCCCTAAAAAACACCTCTCCTCAAATGGAAGTTAGGTCAAGAAGGGTTGGTGGAGCAAACTATCAGGTTCCTTACGAAGTCAGGCCTGAAAGAAGAATGCTTCTTTCTATGAACTGGATTATCAACGCTGCAAAAGCTAAGAAAGGCAGACCAATGGCTCAAAAATTGGCTGATGAGATTATCTTGGCAAGTAAAAACGAGGGAGATGCAGTAAAGAAGAAGGAGAACGTTCACAAGATGGCAGAATCAAACAAAGCGTTTGCTCACTTTGCGTGGTAGTATTTTATTAATTAAAAGATTTTTAAAGAGAATTATACATTCGTATGAGTAGAGATTATCCATTAGAGAAAGTAAGAAATTTTGGAATTATTGCCCACATTGACGCTGGTAAAACAACCACATCGGAAAGAGTTTTGTTTTATACAGGAATGACCCACAAGATTGGTGAAGTTCATGAAGGTGAAACAACGACAGACTGGATGGAGCAAGAAAGAGAAAGAGGTATCACTATTACTTCTGCTGCTATCACTTGTTTTTGGAATCCTACTTATATGAAGGAAGACATTTCAAAGAGATGTCGTTTTAATGTGATTGATACACCCGGACACATCGACTTTACTATTGAAGTTCAGAGATCTCTTAGGGTGCTTGACGGAGGTGTGGTTGTTTTTGACGGAGTTGCTGGCGTTGAACCGCAATCAGAGACCGTTTGGAGACAAGCTGATAAATACCATGTTCCAAGAATCTGTTTTATCAACAAGTTGGATAGAATGGGTGCGAGTTTTGAAAAATCATTCAAATCAATCCTAGATCGTTTAAATAAAAATGCAGTCAGAATGCAGATTCCAATAGGACTTGAGGAAAATCACAAAGGTGTGGTTGATCTTCTTACGATGAAAGCTTTCTATTTTGAGGGAGAGAAGGGAGAAAAAGTAGTTGAAGGAGAAATCCCAGCGGAATTAAAAGCCGACGCTGAAAAATACAGACATGAATTAGTAGAAAAAGTCGTAGAATTTGATGATGCTTTAACAAGTGATTACCTTGAAGGAAAAGAGATTGGTATTGAAGATCTAAAAAGAGTGATTAGAAAGGCTACGATAAGCAATAAACTATTTCCAGTATTCACTGGATCAGCCTTAAAAAACAAAGGAGTTCAACTTGTTTTGGATGCAGTTATAGACTATCTACCTTCTCCTATTGATATTCCTCCTGTTAAAGGACTTGATCCAAAAACAGATGACGTGATTGAAAGGAAAGCGAGTGACGAAGAACCGTTTTCTGCCCTTGTTTTCAAACTTCAGTCAGATCCATTTGTTGGACAATTGGCATTCTTTAGAGTCTATTCAGGAACAATTCAAGCAGGAAGTTATGTTTATAACTCAACAACCGGTGAAAGAGAAAGATTGAGTCGTATTGTTAGATTGCAAGCAAACGAAAGAGAAGAAGTAAAAGAAGTTTACGCTGGTGAAATTGCAGCTGCGGTAGGTCTAAAAGAAGCAAAGACTTCTCACACTCTTTGCGACGAAAGCAATCCTATCATCCTAGATAAGATTGAGGCACCTGAACCAGTCATTCACTTAAGGATTGAACCAAAAACAAAAGCTGACCAGGAAAAAATGGGACTTGCGTTAAAAAGACTTTCTGATGAGGACCCTACTTTTAGAATAAAGACTGATCCTGAGACAATGGAGACAGTGATAATGGGAATGGGAGAGCTTCACCTTGAAATTCTAGTCGATAGAATGAAGAGAGAGTTTAATGTTGAGGCGAATGTCGGTAAACCACAAGTTGCATACAAAGAAACAATTCTTGGTGAAGCTGAAGCCGAAGGTAAATACATCAAGCAATCAGGAGGTAAAGGTCAGTATGGTCATGTAAAAATTAGAATCAAACCATTACAGCCTGTTGCTGAGGGTCAAAAAATTCCAAAAAATATTCATAGATCTGAGCACTTTGAATTTATTAACAATATTAAGGGAGGAGTTGTTCCACAAGAATTTATTCCTGCAGTTGAGAAAGGTCTGATTGAGTCGACTGAAAGAGGAATCCTTGCGGGTTACAAAGTCGTGGATGTTTCAGTTGACCTGTTTGATGGAAGTTCACACGACGTTGACTCGTCTGAAATTGCTTTCAAACTTGCCGCTTCTATGGCATTCCAGGATGCTGCTAAACGAGCAAAACCAGTCATACTAGAGCCGATAATGAGAGTTGAGGTTGTTACACCAGAACAATTCATGGGTGATATAACAGGAAGCCTTTCATCAAGAAGAGGACAGATTGAAAGTATGGATGATAAAGGTCCGGGAATAAAAGGTATCGTCGCTAAAGTCCCTCTTGCTGAGATGTTTGGATACGTCACAAGCTTACGATCCATGACAGCTGGTAGAGGTTCTGCTCAAATGGAATTTGATCATTACGAAGTCGTTCCTCAAAATGTTGCTGATGGAATAATTGAGACAAGAAAGTAATAATCACTCCAAGATAAATATTGATTTTTATATAGTGATTTTATATAGTTAGTGCATGAAAACAAACAAAAGATTTTTCTTTTTCTTTAGAAAACTGACCTAAGGATCAGAGATTTATTTGTGTAAAAAAGACTGATCCTTGGAGGGTCAGTTTTTTGTTTTCATAGAATAGTTCTTTGTGGAGGTAATATGAAATTCAGAAAAGGCGATGCTGTTGTTACTGTAAAGAAAATAGTAAAACTTCCTCATTTTGGCGGAGGGGTTATCAAAAAGGGGACCGTCGCACGAGTACTTGATCCAGACGATTTTTGTTTTGACAAATCTGGGGTAAAGCAGAATAGGGTAAGGATTGAGTACGAGAACGGTGATTCATGTTCGCATGAATACAGGGTGCCCGAAGATGCAATAAAAAAAACGTGATTCAGTCACGTTTTTTATATAAAGCTCTAATTAAGGAATGCGGTTATTTTGGATTCAACAAATGCCATTCCGAATGCAAACGCGATTGCTATTGTTATTGCAACAATGATGATGAATATTGTTTCAATTTTGCACGACCTTCGGATTCTCTTTAAGGCTTTTTCATGTTCAACCTGTTCTTCTGCTGTAAATTGCACCATACCTCCTTCTTTTTCTTGAATGATTATAGTCAGACAGACAATTCTTGCAAGTTTGTATATTTATGCTAATCTATTTTTTACAAGGCCAGAGACAAGAGGCGACCATAAGACCTCTCGAGGCGCACACACAATAGTGTTTGCATACTATTTCTCGGCCTTTTGGTCGATTTTTAATTTGAGAAATCAATTATGGCTATAAAAAAAGAACAGAAAAAAGAAATATTGGAGAAGTTGGAGAAGATTGCAAAGGAGGCCAAATCTTTGGTTTTTGTTAATTTTCACGGGCTAACTGTTTCCGATACTTCAAAAATGAGAAAGGGTCTGAAAGAAAAAGGCGTCAATTATTTTGTCGCAAAAAAGACTCTTATCAAGAAAACATTGGAAGGGGCAAAATTTGAAGGTGATATTCCGGATCTTCCGGGAGAAATTGCCGTTGTGTATGGCACCGACGATATTGCGCCTGCGAGAGAAGTCTTTGGGTTTCAAAAAACTTTTGATGATAAGGTAAAAATTATCGGAGGAGTTTTTGAAGGAATCTTTAAAGATGCTCTAAAGATGACCGATATTGCAATGATTCCATCTATTGATGTTTTGCGAGGAAGATTTGTTAATGTTATTAATTCTCCAATTCAAGGACTTGTTGTTGCTCTTAATGCAATCAGCGAGAAAAAAAGCTAATTATTAATTTAAAGCAAGTAAAAACATGAGTGATGAAGTAAAAAAGGATGAGCAAACTTCAGTTGAAGTTCCTGCTAAATTCCAAAAAATCGTTGAAGAAATTGAAAAAATGTCAGTACTTGATCTTAATGAACTTGTAAAAGTCTTTGAGAAAAAGTTTGGCGTTTCTGCACAAGCTGTTGCCGTTGCCGCTCCTGGAGCCGGTGCTGCAGTAGCAGAGGAATCAGCTACAGTTAATATCCATTTGACTGACGCAGGTGCTCAAAAGATTGCCGTTATCAAGGTTGTAAAAGAAGTACTAGGTCTTGGCTTAAAAGAAGCAAAGGATCTAGTTGATGCAGCCCCTTCAGAACTAAAACAAGGTGTAGCTAAAGAAGAGGCAGCAGAGATTAAGAAGAAAATTGAAGAAGCTGGGGGAAAAGTAGAATTAAAATAATTCATTTTCTAGTCCAAAATTATTCAAAAGCCCCATCTAAATGGGGTTTTTGAATTTTTGTTCAAGAGTGCTATCCTTTCAATTATGGAATTTTTAGAGGAATTATTCGGTTCCGAGGCAAGGCCGAGAATAACAAAACTATTTATATTTAATCCTGATCAAGTTTTTTCTAAGGAGGAGATTTCAAAGAGGACTGGACTAAAAAGGGATAAGGTTCAAAAGGAACTATTAAAGCTTGAGAAAATAAGGCTCATAAA
>CAZOXE010000013.1:0-3617 GCA_964583835.1 uncultured Candidatus Saccharibacteria bacterium
TATCAATTGGCAATAGCACGATTCTTAAGGAGGAAACGCTCAATTCGTTTGGTGTTTTGTTATCTAACGAGGAACAAAGGGTTCTAGATGATCAAGATTTTAGGGTCAAAGTTGATAAAACTATTTATCTCACAAAAAGACAAAACGACAATTTAAATAAAATGACCGATAAGTCCTTTATAAAGGACAGTGAATATAAAGGACAGCCTAGTGTTATAAAAGTCAGTCCGATAGAAAAGGAAGTTAAAGGTCAGAGAAAAGAAAAAATAATGTCTATTTTAAAGGAAAAGGGGGTTGTAAGTATCAAAGAAATATTTGGTGAGTTTAGTGATTGCAGTGAAAAGACTATACAAAGAGAGCTTTTGGATCTGGTAAGTAGAAATTTAATCAAAAAAGAGGGAGAAAGAAGGTGGAGTAAATATTCAATTCCAAGCTAATAAGATAACTGAAATTTGGGTTATCCACATCAAAAATAGTTAATCATCTTTATAGTGTTTTATAATTACAGAGTAATGGTTGGAGGACCGTGCGATTTTTAGGAGGTACACCGCGTTTCGCGGAGAAATGGCTAGTTATTTGACAACATAATATGGCGCGGAAAATCAGTATTTGTTCTGAATGAAAAAATGGTGGAAAGGTTGATTTTTCAGACAATTCAGGTTAATATATCGCAACTACTCCTTGGGGCAATTTTGCCTTAAGGATTGGTAGTTTAGCCAAGATTGACTTATTTCAAGTTAATTTTGGCCACCTCTGCCGATAGAAAGAGGTGCTCGGAACGACCAAATCTCAGGAAGAAAATTAGCCGGCAAATCGGTGCTGGCAGGAAATTATTAACGTTAAATTTCCCAAAACTTTTATCAATAAAACGGGAATTCCAATTACTAAAAATGAGTAAAATTACAAAAATTTCTGCAGTTCTGCTTGTCGCAGCATTCGCTGTTGTAGGCGTTGCATCATCTGCAGATGCTGCTTTCATGACTAATTTGACAGTCGGAAGCACAGGAGCTGACGTAACAGCTCTCCAGACTTTCCTAATCGGAAAGGGATATTCAATCCCAGCTGGAGCAACTGGATACTTTGGTTCACAAACACAAGCCGCAACAGCAGCTTTTCAAGCTGCTAACGGCATCGCACCAGCAGTTGGTTACTTTGGTCCTATCACAAGAGCTAAAGTTGACTCAATGATGACTTCTGGTGGTTCAACAGGTGGTTCAACAGGTGGTTCATCTTCATCATCAGATGAAGAAGGATACTTGGATACTTTCGAGAGAATGTCATCTCTTTCAGCTGAAGAAGTTGGAGAGGGTGAAGAGGATGTAGAAGTCCTTGGCGTTCAATTTGAGGCAAAGGATGCTGATCAGAAAATCGAAAGAGTTACTGTTAACATTGACAACCCAACAGATACTTCAAACACAAAGAAACTAAACAAGATTGTAACTGAAGTTGCTCTTTTCCTTGATGGAGAAGAATTAGACAGAATGGACGTTAAAGATGGAAGCTATGACAGAAACGCAGGAACATCATCAAACGGACTTTACACATTCAGATTTACAGGTCTAGACGGAGTTGTTAAGGAAGGAGATGAAGGAGAATTGACAGTCGCAGTTACTGGAGTTGATAACATCGACACAGCAAGTAACCAAGACGGATTCGACATTTATATCCCAGCTAACGGAATCAGAGCTGTCTCACCAAATGGTGTAGATGATACTTATGATTCATCAGCTCACGAAACAACTTTCACAGTTGAAACATTTGCATCTGCTGCAAACCTAGAGATGAAAGTCAACAAGACTTCAGATTCTCCAGATGAGCAAGTTGTAATTGTCGACAGTGAAGGAGACCAAATCGAATTGCTACAATTCACAATCTTGGCTGATGGTAGCGATCTAGAAGTGTTCGACATTCCTATCAACCTATTCTCAACAAACGCTAATATTGATGACATCATCAATAATCTTACGATTGAATGGGATGGAGGTGATAAGACAGAAAACGTAACAGCTAACGTTCTTACAGATCAAGTTGTATTCGACGATCTAGGAATCTCAATTGACGAAGGAGATAAAGTTGAGTTTACAGTCTTTGGAGACTCAGCTACATCTTCTCTTGCTGCAGCTCAAGGGGTAACTCTTGCAGCTTCAACAACAGTTGATAGCATTGACGCTGAAGACGCAACAGGAGAGACAGTTGCCGATGGAGATGCATCAGGTTCAGCTACTGGGGACACACAGCACCTATTCACAATTGCTCCAGTTATCGAAGTTCTATCAGTTGATATCGACCAAATTGATAACGGACAGAACCCAGCAGAATCAGCTAACACCACAATCAAAGTTAAAGTTACAGCTGAAGGAGGAACTATCTACCTAAACGGTGATGATTCTTCAACATACTTGAGCAGATTTGTTGTTCCAAGTATTTACGGTTCAGGAACAACTGTTGCTTCAACAACAGCTTCAACAACTGTTTACAGCTTGAGCGGAGACTACGATGTAACAGCTAGCGGTGCGGGTGGTGAATACTACACAATCAACGAAGGTGATTCAATGACAATTACAATCAACACAACATTGTCACAATCAACAGTTACAACATCAGCTGTTAGCGCAGGTTTGAAGGTTGGATTCTTCCAATTCGGTACAGACAATACATCTGAAGCTACAAGATCAGCAATTGATCTTGACTGGACTGACCTAACAGATCAGACACAAACAGGTACAGTTTCATTGGTTAACGCTTCATAATCTGATTTGAGTTAACTCACAAGAACGAGTTACAAAAAAACCGCCCTCGGGCGGTTTTTTTGTTTTGCTATGAGAAAAATATAAGATAAAATATTTAGAATAATTAAAATAAATTTTGACATGAGATACTGGGTAATGGTTTTTTCTTTTGCATTTTTACCGGCATTCGCAAATGCACAAGTTTCAATAACTGAAATAATGTATGACCTTGAAGGAACTGATACGGGGAGGGAGTGGGTTGAAATAAAAAATGACTCAAGTTCCACAATAGACATCACAACTTATAAATTTTTTGAAAACGCTACAAATCACAATCTCATCGAGTATCAAGGAGGAAAAAATATTTCAAATGGTTCGTACGCAATCATTGCAGATAATCCGTCAAAATTTTTAATTGATTGGCCAAGTTATTCAGGGATTCTGTTAGACAGCGCGTTTTCACTTTCAAACGAGGGTGAAACCCTTACCCTAAAAGATTCTACGTTGGTCGAAGTTGATAATTTTACTTACACTTCCTTACAACTAGTCAATGGAAATTGGGTCGGGTCAAACCCAACTGTAGGTGAAACAAATAGTTCGGCTAGTAGTAATCAACAGATAAATTCTGAAGATGGCGATGAAAATACAGACGAAGATCAAGATGAGAACGAATTAAATAAAATAGATTCACATTCGGCATCAACAAATCTGACCAAACTCCCAACAAAACCAGATTTTAAAGTCGGTGCGGGAAGAGATAGGGTTTCGATGGTAAATAGCCCTGTTGAATTTAGTGCAGAGGTAAGTGGAAAACTTTCAGGCAGGGTCAAATATTACTGGTCATTTGGAGATGGAAGCGGTCAGTCAGGTATGTATGCAACTCATACA
>CAZOXE010000013.1:3627-9370 GCA_964583835.1 uncultured Candidatus Saccharibacteria bacterium
AGGGGACTATATAGTTGTTCTAAGTGTTACTGATGACAATGGAAGGGTTTCGTCTATGGTAAACGTAAGGATTGTCGAGTCAAGTATAGAGATCACCGAAGCAATGTACGGAGAAAATGGATTTATAAGGATAGAAAATTCAAGTAATGAGGATCTAAATATTGGGGGGTGGACTGTTGATAATGGTGACGACACAATAACGATTGCCGAAGACACAATAATTAAAAAGGGCAAGGCGTTAACTATCCCGTCAAAATCAATCAAGATGTATTTTGACGAAGAAAGAAACACAGCGACATTACGTTGTCCAAACGGCACAATTGCCAGTCAGTACGATATGAGTGATGAGATAGATAGAAATAACGAAGCTGTGGCATTAAATAATGAATTTGAAAGACTCTATACCATAAATAATGGAAAAGAAATTATCCCAGATAGCTTTTGGGTAAATAAAGGACAAGAAGTTCAATCTATAAAGGACAATAGTGTTGATGGGGATACGCAAGATGAACTTGCCTCTGCATCGATTGAGCAGGTTATCAATGAGGATAGTACATCAAGGACAAAAACGAGTTTTTTAAAAAACTTGTATATGCTCCCAGTTAAAGGGATAATGTTTATAGCGAACCTTATAAGCCCGAACTAATGTTTAATGTTAGATAATTCATCATTTAAATTTATAATTACTTTCTTGGCTCTAGTTTTTTTTAGTCTTATTGTTCTAATTTCAACCAAGTTTTTATAAATCTTTATTTTGGCATTGACGTCTCTTGATTATTTGCTAATATAGCTAGTACCCAGTTAGGCAGTTTTTCTCTGGTCTAGAAAGGGAGGAGGGACATCATACGAAACAAATGTTCTCGTGCGTTTCGTTTGGTTTCTCGCTTATTTAATTCTTATAAATTAAAAGTAAATTAGTAAATTAATATGGCAGAATTTAATAGAACAAAACCACACATCAACGTCGGTACAATTGGCCACGTTGACCATGGTAAAACAACTTTGACTGCTGCTATTCTAAACACCCTTGCAAAGGCGGGTGAAGGATACTCAGCTCAAATTAAAGGAGTAGATCAAATTGATAACGCTCCAGAAGAAAAGGCAAGAGGTATTACCATTGCTCTTTCTCACTCAGAATACGAAACACCAAACAGACATTACGCTCACGTTGATGCCCCTGGACACGCCGATTACATCAAAAACATGATCACCGGTGCTGCTCAAATGGACGGCGCAATTTTGGTTGTTGCTGCGACAGACGGTGCCATGCCACAAACAAGAGAGCACGTACTTCTAGCTAGACAAGTTGGTGTTCCAAAAATCATCGTTTTCCTAAACAAGTGCGATATGGTTGAGGACAAAGAAATGATTGACTTGGTTGAAGCAGAAATTAGAGAGCTTCTTGATAAGTATGAATTTGATGGAGCAAACGCACCTATCATCAGAGGATCAGGTCTTAAGGCTTTGGAAGAAGCAAATCCAACAGGAGAATGGGGTTCAAAAATAATGGAACTTGCTAAAGCTCTTGATGAATATTTCCCAACACCAGTTAGAGAGACCGACAAGCCATTCTTGATGCCTATTGAAGACATCTTCTCAATTGAAGGAAGAGGAACAGTTGTTACTGGAAGAATCGAAAGAGGTATTGTTAAGGTTGGAGAAGAAGTTGAAATTGTTGGAATCAAACCAACATCAAAAACTACAATCACCGGTATTGAAATGTTCAACAAACAGCTTCAAGAGGGTATTGCTGGAGACAACGCTGGTATCCTTCTAAGAGGAACAAAGAAAGAGGACGTTCATCGAGGTCAAGTTATTTCAAAACCAGGATCAGTGAACCCTCATACTGACTTCGAAGCAGAAGTTTACATCTTGAAGAAAGAAGAAGGAGGAAGACATACACCATTCTTCACTGGTTACAAGCCTCAGTTCTACATCAGAACAACTGACGTAACAGGAGAAGTAACATTGCCAGAGGGAACAGAGATGGTTATGCCAGGAGACACAATCACTTTCAAAGTAAAACTTGTTGCTCCGGTCGCTCTCGAAGAGAAAATGAGATTTGCTATTAGAGAGGGAGGAAAAACTGTTGGTGCTGGAGTTGTAACTAAGGTTACTGCTTAAAAATCACACATGGCAGCAAAGAGTACTTCAAAAAAAGAAAACAAAGAAGGAGATAATTCGTCAAAACTTAGAATAAAAGTAAGGGCATACGAGTACAAGATCCTTGATCAGTCTGTAAAGCAAATTCTTGACACAGCTTTACGGTTTGATGCAAAAGTTCTTGGTCCGATACCCCTACCAACTGAAATCAAGAAATATACAGTGAATCGATCATCTTTTGTCTACAAAGACGCACGAGAACAATTTGAGATGAGAGTTCACAAAAGGCTTCTTGATATTCTAAATCCGAATCAAAAGGTTATTGAAGCTTTGACAAACCTAAGTCTGCCTTCAGGTGTGAATATTGACGTAAAAATGGTTTAAAAACTATTTACTTCGACGTTAATTAATTCAGCAGTTATTGTAAATTACATACAGTCTATTAGGATAGACAAAATCCTAAATTAGTGTAGTATTGTATTCCAATTCTTAAGATTATGAAATTCCTTGTAGGAGAAAAACAGAATATGACCCAAGTCTTTGGTGAAGACGGGAAAGTGTATCCAAGCACAGTTGTTTTGTCAGGACCTATGACTATCGTTCAGGTGAAAACAAAAGAAAATGATGGGTATGATGCAGTGCAGATTGGTTTTGGAAGCAGAAAAGAATCAAGGGTCAATAAATCACAGAGAGCTAAAGGAACTTTCTCAAAAGTATGTGAATTCAGAGTAGAAGACCCTCTCCAATACAAAGTCGGAGACAAGATTGAAATTGACACGTTGTCTGAAGGGGACAAGATCGAAGTAACCTCTATTTCTAAAGGTAAAGGTTTCCAAGGTGTTGTAAAAAGACATGGATTCAAGGGGGGACCAAGAACACACGGACAAAAACACTCTGAAAGAGAACCAGGTTCTATTGGAGGAGGAGGAAGAGCCGGAGGTAGGGTGGTAAAGGGAATGAGAATGGCCGGTCGTATGGGTGGTGATACTGTTACTGTAAAAAATCTAAAAGTGGTCAAAATAAACAAAGAAACAGGAGAGGTTTACATTGGCGGAGCATTACCAGGAAGAAAGGGAACATTTGTTAAGATCCAAGTAAAATAATATGGAAGCAAAGATATACAATCAGGAAGGAAAGGAGGAGGGAGTAATCAAACTGCCAAAGGAATTTTTTGGTGAGAAATGGAACCCGACTTTGGTTCATAGTGTCTATACTGCGATGCTTGCAAACAAAAGAACTTCTACAGCGAACACAAAAACAAGAGGTGAGGTAAGAGGTGGAGGTAAAAAACCATGGCAACAAAAAGGAACTGGTAGAGCACGACACGGATCAAGCAGATCTCCTATCTGGGTTGGTGGAGGAATTACACACGGTCCAAGAAGTGAAAAGGATTATTCAAGAAAGATAAACAAGAAAGAAAAAAACAAAGCCCTATTTATTTCTCTTTCAAGAAAATTTGCCGACAACGAGATTATCTTTGTTGATTCTCTAAAATTTGATAAGCCGAACACAAAAAAAGCTCAGGAATTCCTAACAAAACTATCTGGAATCAAGGAGTTTGCTGGATTAAAGAATAAAAAGAAAAACAATATTTTACTTTTGATTCAGTCAAAAAATGTTGGATTAGAAAGAAGTTTTAGCAATCTACCACAAGTTGACGTTTCTCTATTTAAAGATTTGAATACAGTAGATTTGATGGATAGAAAACATATATTAATTCTTGAACCAAAAGAGGCTGTAAACACTCTTAAGGCTAAAATTAAAAGTTCAGTAAGATAATTACCATGGCTATTTTCGGATCAAAAAATAAAAAGCAGGAGAAAGTTTCTAAACCAAAAGAAAAGGTGGCTAAAGACGTAAAAGTCGAGGCCCCAAAAATTATTTCTTCAGAAAAAGCCGGAGAAAAAAATCTTTCAAAAATATTAAGAAACCCAAGAATAACCGAAAAGGCTTCTATGCTTTCAGCTCAAAATGTTTACACTTTTGATGTCGACCAGAAATCGAACAAAAAAACAATTGAAAGAGCTATAAAAGAAATATACCAAGTCAATCCAGAAAAAATCCGAATAATAAATCAAAAAAATAAGTCTGTTTGGGCCAAAGGAAAACTTGGTGAAAAATCAAGAGGGAAAAAAGCCTACATTTTTCTTAAAGAGGGAGATAAAATCGATACAATATAATTATTATGAAAAAGTATAGACCAAACACACCAGGAACAAGAGGGATGACCGTAATATCTTACAGGGATGTTTTAACTGCAAGTGAACCAAATAAAAGGCTAACTAGGGGTGTAAAAAGAGATGTTGGTAGAAACTCTCAAGGTAGAATAACTTCTTCACATAGAGGAGGAGGAAACAAGAGATTATTTAGAGAAGTTGATTTTATCTACAACAAGAAAAATATTCCAGCTAGAATCGAATCAATTGAATACGATCCAAACAGAACAAGTTTTATTTCGCTAGTTTGTTATAAAGACGGAGAAAGAAGATATGTTATTACTCCAAAGTCTATGAAAGTTGGAGACGAGTTTGTTGTCTCTGAAGACGCTCCAATAAAAACAGGTAATAGAGCGGTGCTTGCAAATATTCCTGTCGGTACTTTTGTTTATAACATTGAGCTTAAACCAAGAGCAGGAGCAAGAATGGCAAGATCAGCTGGAAATTACGCTGAAGTTATTGCTCATGAAGACCAATACGTTCACATAAAACTACCTTCAACAGAAGTTAGAAAAGTATTGAGTACTTGCTGGGCTTCTATTGGAGAAGTTTCAAACGAAGAAAATAGATTGGTTAATATTGGTAAGGCTGGTAGAAACAGGAGATTAGGAAAGAGACCAAAAGTAAGAGGTACTGCCATGAACCCAGTTGATCATCCACACGGAGGAGGAGAAGGTAGACAAGGTAGAGGTAGAAGAAGAGCTGTAACGGCAACGGGAAGACCTGTAGGTAAGGGACAAAAGACCAGAAGACCAAAGAAGTATTCTAATAAGTTTATTACCTCAAGAAGACTTGTCGGTAAAAGAAAATAGTTTTTTGTTAAATTCTTGATTCTATTTTAATAAAAAAGGCTCGCACGAAGTGCGAGCTATAAATTCCCGATCTTTACAAAGCAACAGAGACAAGGATCAGCATAACGATAATGAAAATGACTGTTGCGATAAAGACAGCAAGGGCACGGTTGTCAGAACTTTCAATCAGTGGTGGTACCGAGACAAATACTTTTGTCTTGTCCGGCTTGATCTCAGCAATCCGCGAAGTCTCAAACGCTATCCTCTTCATCACTTTCCAGTAGATAGTGATCCAGATCAGAATGAGTGGGATGCAGAGACAAAAAGCCAACAATTCCCAGAAAAGATTGACCGCATCCTCGCCGAGGACTTTAAACGCAACCATTGCCATTGTGAATTTTCCGACACCAGTTTGGGCAAACTGATCAGCCTGTTCTGTCAGGGCCGATAAGGCTTCGCTTACCGCAACCCCGATTTCCTTCCCAATCCCGACCCATTTGCCGTATGTCTCTACTCGGGTCTTGAGGTCTGAAAACGCTTGCCTTTGCTCCAGTTCTTTGACCAGAGTGGCAGGTAGCTCCGACTTTTTGACCATGACTACCTCGTCTTGGGGTGGGTTGGCGACCTGACCTG
>CAZOXE010000014.1:0-531 GCA_964583835.1 uncultured Candidatus Saccharibacteria bacterium
TTCCCACATCATTGCGCTGTAGCTGAGACGATTGAGAACTTGGGTCTAATTGAACGTGAAAAATATGAGTAAGTTAAGATAAAATAATTGGTATGATTATTCATATATTAATAACTGTGGCCGTGTGGTTTATCCTGATGCTCATAAGTGTGAACCTTTTGGGTTTGCTAGTGAGAGGACTATTTTCAAATCCCGAAATTGAGAAATTGGCAAAAGAAGGCCAGGAATTTATCCGTGAGGAGGCCAAGAAATCCATTCGTGCCGATAAGTGGATTAATATATTTGCTTTGATTTTAATCATTGCTTATCTGTATTCTCTTTTCCATTTCTGGAATATTGGGGTTATGGCCGTTGCGATAGTGCTTATTTTTTCGAGGCTTCCAGATTTGTTATGGGAAATAAGACACGGCAAGAAGATGAATCGCTTCGATGCAAAATCGTTACCTAAAAATCCTTTGTATTATCTAAGTAGTTATTCATTTTTGGTTGAACTCCCCTTGCTTTACTACTCAATTTACCTATTAAAATGAA
>CAZOXE010000014.1:541-8134 GCA_964583835.1 uncultured Candidatus Saccharibacteria bacterium
CCCCCATCTCACAAAATTGGTTTAGGTCATTATTGGTTCTTGCGTTAATTATTCCGCAGGTGACTTTTGCGGCATGGTGGAATCCGTTTTCGTGGTTCAATCACTGGTCTTTTCGTAAGACCGAAACCAAGACCGAGATATTGGAGAAGCGTGTAGCTGAACTCGAGCAAAAACTTGCAAGCTCAACCACGCCAACCCCCCAAGCGACGTCAACAACCAAAAGGGGGGAATTGGTAAAACCAAAAACAACAACCAAACCTGCATACGTTCCCATATCTACACAACCCGCGCCAACACCCACGACACCAACACCTACAAACACCTCAGTTACAGACGAAGATAAATATTGCAACGGAATACGTTATCCAGGGGGTTGCTCACAACATAAAGGAACGTATGATTATTTATTTACTGTGCGCCCTCAGGTGAAGTTGTGTGCACCACTCAAATTGGATATCGCGAACTTATAAGTGGAGATGGAGGTCTCGGTCAGGAATAAATTTTCTGACGAAAATTTTTCACGACCCTAGCTCGGTATTTTTGCCTTTACTGCGTAAAACAAAAATATACCTGCGCTTTTCGATTCCCGACATAAGCAAAACATCTTGCTTATTCCTTATCAACCAACTTGTAACACAAAAACTGCCCTAAGGGCAGTCTTGTTTTACAAGTGGAGATGGCGGGAATCGAACCCGCGTGCAAGTGGAGAAAGCAATTAATTCTACAAAGATTAGTCTATCTTTTGATCTCGTACACTTTGCTTAAAGAAAGACCAAACACAAAGCGACAAAGCTCTTAATTTCGGTAGAATATCGAGCGGTATTTTACCTAGTCTAATGTTTAACACCCAAACTATTTTATTAGACATCAAATAGCTGGATGTCGTTTACTTAATTAAGCGTAAACGAATGCAAAGTCGTTCACCTTGAAAGGTGAAGCAATTTTCCCTGCACTTAATATTTCCAGACTTTTAAAGAGTTCCTGGAGCTCTTCCTTGCATAAATGCTAACTGGCCACATGTCTAGGCCGATCATCCCCTTATCTTTTACTTTTCAAAGTTCTTTCGATTTCTCGATCGGTATCTCGTTTCTTGATTGTCTCACGTTTATCAAATTTTTTCTTTCCGCGAACAACGGCAATCTCTATTTTGATACCTTTACCCTTATTATACAATGAAAGAGGTACAATAGTCAATCCTTTCTTTCCTCCTCTTTTTTCAAGATCATTCAATTCTTTTTTGGTAAGGAGTAATTTTCTAGTTATTGTTGAATCGTAGTCACTAGGGGTATTTTTTGGTTGATAAGGCTGTATTGTCGATCCAATCAGATATGCCTCACCGCCACGGATTATCACATGCGATCCATCAAGCGAAACTTTTCCTGACTTTATGGATTTTACCTCCAATCCCAAAAGCTCTATCCCTGCATCAAATTTATCAAGGATTTCATAATCAAATCTCGCCTTTCGGTTTTCGGTAAATGTTTTCATAACGAAATATTATCATAAATTTCATTTTGATTAATTTCCAATATTTGTATCCTATTAATATTGAAAAGGTTTTTATGAAATTTTGGTTATAATATAGATATGAGATTTCCATTTATTCCTCCGCCCCCATACAATTTCACAAAATCAAATAGTAGTTATTCTTTTGCTTTTGCGACAGTGATTACTATCTTAATCTTGATAGGTATTCTAGTGGCATCAATTGTATTAGTTGGTTCTATATAGAAAAATTTAATAATCTGCTATATTTGAGGTTATGGAATGGATAATGTTTCTATTCGACTTCATCTTAAATATAGATGTTCACCTCGGTGAAATAATCGTTCGCTATGGTGCTTTGTCGTATGGAATAATCTTTGCAATAATTTTCGCTGAAACAGGACTTGTCTTTACTCCTTTTTTACCCGGTGATTCGCTATTGTTTGCAGCAGGAACTTTTTCAGCTATCGGATCTTTTAACCCAATGTTTTTGGCATTAATTCTCTGGCTAGCTGCGTTTCTTGGAGACACTCTAAACTATTGGATCGGCTATCACTTGGGACAAAAGATTGTTGAAAATAAAAGAATTCCAATAAACCAAGAACATATTGATAGGACTCAAGAATTTTATGAAAAGCATGGAAATAAAACCATTTTCCTTTCCCGTTTTTTACCAATAATGAGAACTTTTGCTCCGTTTGTTGCAGGGGTAGGGAAGATGGACTATAAAAAATTTGCATTCTACAACGTTCTCGGAGGATTTGTTTGGGTATTTTTCTTTATATTTCTCGGATACTATTTTGGAAACATAAAGATCGTTAAAGATAATTTCTCAATAGTAATAATTTTGATAGTTATTATTTCCTTTGTTCCTATTATTAGGGAATATCTCAAATCAAAATCCAAAAAAACCCTTAATTAAAAAAACACCCGATGGGTGTTTACTCATTAACCTCTTTTGCTTCGTCGGGAATTGGTCTCAATCCTTTAGCGACAAGAAACATCATCTCCGAAATTTTGAGAGCAGTATTCACTGCACCTGGGACAGTATCATCGACAGTTTCAATTTCAGGCTCGTGACCATCCTTTGCTAACTGGTCCACAATTGCCTCAACCTTTTGCAATGGAGTTGACGCAAGATACCGGTCGTACACTGCATCAATAGCTTTTCTCTCTTCTCTTGTCATTCTTCTCTCCTTCTAAAGACGAGATTAACATTCTCTAAACATTTTGTAAATTTTATGTATAATGTCTCATACATGAAGAAAAATTCTCAAGGGGGTAAGGGCCCTCTCCCTCAAAATAGTGGGCCGAAAAAACAATGGAAAATAATAAGATATAAAAAGCCGAACACTTGGTGGAGCCAGCTTTTGAATATTATTTTGACCTTGCTCATAATCTCCGTTTTGTATTCATTTTTCATTGACGAGGGAAACAAAAGTGAAGAAATATCATTGTCTGAACTAGCACAAAATATTAAGGCCGGAGAAGTAAAAGAAATTACTGTTCGAGGTGAAGAGCTCGAAATACTATTTAATCCAAAAGAAGGAACCACCGAAGAAGTCACAAAAATTTCAAAGAAAGAAGTCGAGGCCTCACTTTCTGAAACACTTTCAAATTATGGTTTGACTGCAGAAGAATTAGCGAAAGCAAATATCCAAATAAAAGAAAGAACAGGACTTGGATATTGGTTGTGAGTTTTATCGCCTTTTATCCTTCCAATCATTTTTCTTGCACTAATTATTTGGTATTTAACAAGACAAGTAAAAGGGGCAGGGATGCAAGCCTTTACTTTTGGCCTATCAAAGGCTCGCATAAGTACTCCGGGTGACAAATAGCTAAAAGTGAAATTTATCGATTTTGCGGGAGCAAAAGAAGCAAAGGAAGAGTTGACAGAGATAGTTGATTTTCTAAAAAATCCAAAAAAGTTTCTTGAAATCGGCGCTCAAATTCCAAAAGGAATATTACTTACTGGGGCACCGGGAACAGGAAAGACTCTGCTTGCTCGAGCGGTTGCAGGAGAAGCAAACGTTGCATTCTTTTCAATTTCTGGATCGGAATTCGTTGAAATGTTTGTTGGTGTCGGAGCATCAAGAGTGAGAGATCTATTTAAACTCGCAAAAACAGCAGGACCAGCAATTATCTTTATTGATGAGATAGATGCCGTTGGAAGAGCAAGAGGTTTTGGCACTGGTGGTGGAAACGACGAAAGAGAACAGACTCTAAATCAAATTCTTGTTGAAATGGACGGATTTGAGCCTAATGAAAAAGTTATTGTTATGGCAGCAACAAACAGACCAGATGTTCTTGATCCGGCTATATTACGCCCAGGAAGATTTGATAGGCGAGTCGTCATTGATCTACCTGATAGAAATGACAGAGAAGAGATTCTAAAAATTCACGCTCGAAGAAAACCTCTCGCCGAAGACGTTAACTTAAAAGTTATTGCTGAAAGAACCCCAGGATTCTCTGGTGCCGACATTTATTCATTAATGAACGAAGGTGCGATACTTACTGCAAGAGAAAATAGAAAACAAGTCTCTCAATTTGACCTTATCAGAGCCATTGAAAAAGTTATGCTCGGTCCGGAAAGAAGAAGCCATTTATTGAGTGACAGAGAAAAGAAAATTACGGCATATCATGAAGCGGGACACGCACTTATTTCATCACTTCTTCCTGATGCTGATCCTGTTCATAAGATTTCAATCATATCTCGCGGAAGGGCCGCAGGTTATACTCTTAAACTACCGACAGAGGAAAGAAAACTGCAGTCAAAAAAGGAATTTATCGCAGACCTTGCCGTGACTCTTGGTGGCTATGTAACAGAGAAAATGATTTTTGGTGATATTACGACCGGACCTTCAAACGATTTACAAGTTGCAACAGGTCTTGCAAGAGATATGGTTACAAAATACGGAATGTCAGAAAAAATAGGACCTGTTGCGCTTGAGACGCCACTCGGAAGGCCTTTGTATGGACAAAGTTTTGGAGAGAGAGACTATTCTGAAAAAGTTAGTGCAGAAATTGACGCTGAAGTCACTCTATTAATTAATGATGCATTAAAAACTGCAAAGGAATTATTGGAAAAACACCGAAAGGTTCTAGATGCAATTTCAAATAAACTAATACAGGTGGAAACTCTTGAACAAAAAGAATACGAAGATTTGCTCTTGGCCTGTGGCATAGATCCAAGGGCAGGGAAATATAAAGTTGAAGGAAAAATAATTGTAGAGTAATATTCCTTTATCCATCCGTAGCTCAATTGGTTAGAGCACTCGTCTTATACACGAGCGGTTCCTGGTTCGACTCCAGGCGGATGGACAAATAAAAAAACGCGCTAATGCGCATTTTATCTTTGGAAATATACAGTCATGTCATGAGGCTTATACTCTTTTCTTCTGCCTGGTTTATCTTTTCCATCTGACCTATTTACAAGAAGATCGATACCTCCTATTTGAATAAATCTTCCAAGTAATTTTATTTCGTCGACAGAGATTTCGATTTCACCTCTTCCATTAGAGGCCTCGATAGTAACTCTCTTTTCAGAGTCAGTGTCTTTCGGTAAAACAGTAATACCTATTGATCGCCTCTTACCTCCGGTCTCGAATTGAATCTTTGCTGTATGAGTATTTCCTTTCGGCACAAATATCCTTTCTTTTGGTCTCAGAACAATCTACTTATTTATTGGTTATTGTCAAACTCGGTATGCTTGTGTTCTTTGTACTTACTCTGTATCTTGCCAAAAACTTTTTTTTCAAGTTCTTCTAATCTCTCGTGGTCAGATTTGTGATGTAATAGTCCCTTTTTAATAAAAGGCCAGATAAGAACACCAATTATTAAATCAAATAGAATTATTAGAAATACTTCGAAATACCAGTGTGCTGGATCCATTAGTAATTCTATAAATGTATATCCTTCGTCCATATTGTCTATATATTACACAACAAGTGAAAATAATCTAATATACTATTCAAAATGGATATCTTTCTTTCTATCTATCTTTTCTTTTATTAAAAGGTGTTTTCGAAGATCTGGATCGTCAGTAATGATTTTTTTAGATTCTTCTCTGGCAAATTCAACCATTTTTATATTTTTCAATGCTTCCATTCCGATATCGGATACTCCCCATTGTTTGCTACCGAGCAATGAACCTGTTCCACGATTTAGTAGATCAAACTCTGCAAGTTCAAATCCATTTTTTGCTTGCTTAAGTGCTTCAAGTCTCTTTTGTGCTGTATCTGATTTTGAATCTGTAAATATATAGCAGTAGGCTTGATGATTACTTCTGATTACTCGTCCTCTAAGTTGGTGTAATTGCGAGAGTCCAAATCTCTCTGCTCCCTCTATAACAATTATTGTTGCGTTTGGTACATTTACACCTACTTCGACGACTGACGTTGATACAAGGATATTTGTGTTACCACTTTCAAAGTTTTTCATGACCATTTCCTTTTCATTTGCAGTCATCTTGCTGTGAAGGATATCAATTTCAAATTCAGGAAATATTTCCTTTTTTAATCTAATTTGTTCTGCCTTAACTGATTTTGCGTTGAGCGCTAATTCTTTTGTTGGATCAGGTTCATCAATTCTGGGACAAATAATATAAACTTGTCTACCTTTTCTTATTTCTTTACGTATTTCCTCATAAGTTTTATTTCTGTGTGTGGGGTCAATAATTTCTGTAATTATTGGTTTGCGCCCAATAGGCATCTGATCCAATACTGACAAATCAAGGTCGCCATATATTGTGAGAGCTAATGTTCGCGGGATTGGAGTTGCAGTCATAGACAACAAATGGGGTAGAGGAGCATCAGAACTTTTGTTTGTTAGCGACTGTCTTTGGAGTACGCCGAAACGATGTTGTTCATCGATGATTACATACGCGAGATGTTTAAAACTAACATTCTTTTGAATTAATGAATGTGTGCCAAGTAATACAGGAACTTCGCCGTTTGCTACCCATTTAAGTAATTGGTTTCTGGAAATATTAGTTGGTTTGTCAGGTGTAACTTTTGAGGGGAATTTATAACAGCCCGAGCTAGTGATAAGGCCAATATTTATAGGCATGTGTCTAAAAAATTGTATAAAGTTTGCAAATTGTTGTTTTGCCAGAATTTCCGTCGGCACCATATACGCAATTTGAAGGTTTCCAAAATTTTGATTTGGTGGATGGGTCGCAATGATTGCATAAACAGTGGCTGCTGCAACAGCCGTTTTACCTGAACCAACATCACCTTCGAGAAGTCTAGACATTGGTTCGTTTTTTTCCAAGTCACTTAGTATTGTTTTTATTGATGAAATCTGTGCTTCTGTTGGCTTGAATGGGAATCTATCAATAAATTTCTTTGTTTTTTCCCAGCTTGTTTCTATTTTATAGGCGTGCCGATCCTTGAGTTTCTCCTTATTTGATAAAAGTTTTAATTGAATAAAAAATATTTCTTCGAAGGCAAATCTTTTTCTTGCCGATAATGCATCATTTTTATTTTTTGGTGAATGGATCCAAACGAGAGCTGTCTTTAGACTTGGTAGATTATATTTGTTCAAAATATCTTGCGGTATAGGGTCATCAATTTTTTCCAGTATTCCAGATTTAAATATTTTTTGTACTGTATGAAAGATCCAGTTTGATGTTACGCCTTTTGACTCGGGATAAACGGGATACAGCGTAAATTCTTCTTTTTCTGATCCTTGAATAAATAATGAGTCGCCGATTGATTGTGGTACGTTGGAAATCACTTCAATCTTTGGATTACTCATATATTTTTGGCTCTTTCTCTCACTTACTTTTCCTTCGATTTTTACCATTGAGCCGTCTTTTATCATCTTTCCAAGATATGGCTGATTAAACCAAACAATATCAATTGATCCTGATTCGTCGGTAATTTTTCCTGTCGCCATCGGTATTTTCTTTCTGAATGCCTTTTTTGTTTTAAGATCAGATATTATTCCAAAAAAAATTGCTAAATCTCCTTTACTTGCATCGGTAATCCTTTTTGCCTCAGCTGTATCACCATAATGGACAGGGAAATGATAGAGTAGGTTTTCAATTTTTCTTATCCCAAGTTTTTCTAAGGCCTTTGCTTGTTGTGGTGTTGTTCTGAAATTATC
>CAZOXE010000014.1:8170-9233 GCA_964583835.1 uncultured Candidatus Saccharibacteria bacterium
AGTATATTTTAACAGAAGCCCCGCCGTTTACGGCGGGGCTTTTAACTAGGCTACTTCTTGTTTCTTTTCTTTTCCAAATTTACTAAATACAAATATATAGAGTATCTCAAGGATACCGAGAGTATTTATCAAAAGAAGTGCGACAAACCACACTTTTTCGTTTTTTCTCGCGGAGATCCACAAGGCAAATCCTTTCCAAATCATTACCCAAACAAGCGCGACTAAAAATTTTGGATCACTTAACGTCATGTTTAAAAATTCATTCATAATTTAATTATTATTTGCTAAATATTTTTGTAAGCCTTCAGTATAGATTCTTTCAATTTGTGAAAAAGAAAGAGAGTCTGAATATATTCTCACATCATCGATGTTTCCATAAAAGCTATAATCATTTGCAGGAATGTTTTTGCCAACAAAAATGAATCTTGAGGTTGGTGTGATGCCTGCAGGGTAAGTATCTTCACCAACTTTTTCGCCATCGACAAATAGGAATGTCTTTCCGTCACCTGACGTCGCTACGACATGGTGCCATAAACCATCGTCTAGTGCCGCCGGGCTCGACGCTCTTATATCATCCCAATTTTGAGACTTACCGAGGATCAGCAATTTACCTTCTGTTGGATAACCCGAACCGCCAGCGGATAAACCAAACCAATAATTTCTATTTGTAGGATATGTTCCATCTTTTGAGATTATTCCTCTCCAACCAGAACTAGGCGTTGCTTTGATCCATGCTGATAATGTGTATTTTTGAAAATTTAGAGTGTCGGTGTTTGCGATTTGAATATAATCTCCAGCCCCAAAGATTAATGAGCTGTCACTGTTGTTTCCTGTGTCGTTACTCCATTCTGCTCCAATAATGGTCGAATCTCTCTGACCGCCAGATAAATCTTTAACTAGATTTCCATTTCCTTCCTCAAAATCAAATATTGCAGTTGCAAAAGCTCCAACTGCTTGATGATTATGTGCCGTGAAAGTTTGAATCTTTGCTATCTCGGCATTGTCTCTCGCTTTATTAATCATTTGCAATATAAATTAACTGAATACACCAAATATTGAGATA
>CAZOXE010000015.1:0-8901 GCA_964583835.1 uncultured Candidatus Saccharibacteria bacterium
ATTTCTGCTTATATTCATGCAGGTGGAAAAGTTGGCGCGATGGTAGAGCTTTCTTCAGAGACCGATTTTGTGTCAAAAAACGAAGAGTTTCAAAAACTAGCTTATGATATTGCAATGCAGGTTGCCGCAACAAATCCAAAATTCCTAAAAGCAGATGATATTGATGAGGACGAGAAGAACAAGGCAAAAGAGGTCTTTCAAGACGAGATCAAAGACAAACCAAAAGATCTACAAGAGAAAATTTTATCAGGAAAATTAGAGGCATATTTTAAGGAAAGAATACTTCTTGATCAGCCTTATATAAAAAACCCTGACATGACCATATCGGATCTAATAAAAGGAGCAATCCAGAAGTTCGGAGAGAATATAGAAATAAGGAGATTTGAAAGATTCGGTGTTATGGAAAGTTAATTTCAATGGCATTCTACATCTTATTAGCAATTTTTATCGCGTCAGGTATAGGAATTATTACTATGTTTTATCTTAAATCCTTTGAAATAAAAAAGGGTGAAACTCTTTGGATTTTTGCTTTTAAACATAAGGGTGATTATATGACAGAGAAGCATCTCGCTTCTTTGAGAGAATGGTTTTTTAACTTAATCACTAATACTGAAAATAAACTTTTATCGCTCTGGCCATTGTGTCAGGACTTAATTATAAAAGGATATGAATGGACAAGACACAGAGCCGATAGGTTGATGGAACGATTTAAAAAGGGGAGAAGAGTAATTTCTATAAAAAACGGAAACAATAGTAAAGTTTCGGATTATTTGACTTCAATGAGTGATCATAAGAAACAAATGAAAAACGGTGAAAGCGACGTAGAGATAAATAGACAGGACGATAAAATATAGGTATATTAGGTAAAAGTTTACCAAATGAAATGCCATCTTAGCTCAGTTGGTAGAGCAACCGCCTTGTAAGCGGTAGGTCCGGAGTTCGAATCTCCGAGATGGCTCCAAGAAATCGTCTTCTGTATAAAAGTTAAGGCCTGCTTCAGAGGTGAAGCAGGCCGTCTTTGACGAGGTTGTACACGATAACCGCGCTAATAAATAACCCCACCCAGAACCACTTTGTCTGGGAGAGGAGTCTTGCTAAGGGTTTTGTTATCAACCCTTGCCCAGCTTTTTTCCAGAAACCCGTGTAATGTTTCTGGAGCCCAAGAATGCGACTAATCGCGTAACCAACGAGCCACATTCCGAGGCAAAGAACTAACAACTCCATACGTAAATTATATAATTAATATGTCTAAAAGTCAAATTCAATAAGGTCGCAATTATTTATGTTTGTGATACTATGTATTTTGACCCGCATCTATGGAGGCGGGAAGGTGCGTCATGTGCAAACCCAAGTAAGGGTCGTTGGAGTAAACGGTATTGGAGAAGTCCAACTCCGAAGTCTCATGAGGAGTGTCGTTCCAACGGCCTTTTTTTTATTGATAAATATGTTAATCTAGCAAGCATGGACTATTCTAAAACGCCATATTTCCATGTAGCCCACGCAAGAGATCTTAGTGGCTGGGATAGAGTTTTATATAGATTTTTAGAAATGATACCCGGGTTCATATCATGGGGTACTTTAATTGGTGTCGTCCTTCTCTCTATTTTCTATCCTGTCTGGGCCGCAATCTTTATTATAGTTTTTGACCTTTATTGGCTACTTAAAACAGTGAATCTCAGTTTTCACCACTACTATAGCTGGAAGAGAATGAAGCACAACATCAGAGTTGACTGGCACCGAATGTTAGAAAATTTTAAATACGAGCATCTCTACCATTTAGTCTTGCTTCCATTTTTTACGGAGGATGAAAAAGTAATTGAAGATACGATAAAGACTCTTACAAAGTCGACTTATCCCAAAGGGAAATTACTCATTGTTCTTGCGACAGAAGAGAGGGCGGGAGATAATGCACAAAAAATTGCAGAAAAGATGCTTGAAAAGTATTCTGCTGAGTTTGGAAAGATGATGATTACTGTTCACCCACAAGGAATTGAGGGTGAAATAGTAGGTAAGGGTCCAAATATCACATATGCAACTGAGATGGCAAGAAAAGAGGTTCTTGATAAGATGAATATTCCATATGAGGATGTTATTGTTTCGGCGTTTGATATTGATACTGTAATTTGGCCACAATATTTTTCCTGCCTCACGTGGCACTTTTTAACTGAACCAGATCCTTTCAAAGTGTCATTTCAACCTGTTCCTTTTTACAACAATAACATCTGGCATGCGCCTGCAGTTTCAAGAGTTGCTGCAATGACATCAACATTCTGGCAAATGATCCAACAAGAGAGAAGGGAAAAACTTGTAACATTTTCTTCCCACTCTATTCCATTTAAGTCGCTTTACGAAGTTGGTTATTGGCAGAAAAACATGATTTCCGATGACTCAAGAATCTTTTGGAATCTTTACCTTGCAAGAGATGGTGATTATTCAGTTGTTCCTCTTTCTTATCCAGTTTCAATGGATGCAAATCTTGCTGGGGGGCTTTTCCAGACAATGAGAAATATCTATAGACAGCACTTGCGTTGGATGTGGGGAGTAGAAAATATTCCTTATATTATCTTTGGGTTTATAAAAAATAAAAAAATACCACTAAAAAAGAAGATTCACCAAGTTCTTGTTCAATTGGAAGGATTTTGGTCACTTGCTACAAATCCTCTTATGATTTTAGTTTTAGGATGGTTGCCAATCGTTCTCGGTGGTTCTGCCTTTAGAGATACGGTTTTGTCTTACAATCTACCAAATATAACGAGAGATCTGATGACGATTACAACATTAGGCCTCTTGTTTTCTGCAATTGTGGCCTCAACATTATTACCTCCAATGCCAAAGGAATTTAAAAACAAAGAGAGGCGATGGGTTATCATGTTTTTGCAGTGGGTGTTAGTACCCATAACAATAATTGTATTTAGTTCTTTCCCAGGGCTTGATGCTCAAACAAGACTTATGACTGGTTTTTATATCGGTAAGTTTTGGGTTACTCCTAAACATAGAAAACAATGAAACCACTATCAAACAAATCAAGAGTATTTTTAGTAATTGTTTTGTTCATCCTTTTTCTAATGATTGGTCCAGTCATACTGATTTATTCGTTCGGGTATCGGTTAGATGATGCGTTGTCTATTGTAAAGACTGGAGGAATTTATATTCACTCTGACCAAACTAACACCCGTGTTTTTGTTAATGGTGAATTTTATAAAAATGGAGGGGTGTTTTTAAGAAATGTATTAATACAGGATCTCCGTCCAAACAAAATTTATGAATTACTCGTTCAAAAGGACGGGTATCATGATTGGCGTAAAAAAATTGACGTTTTTCCATCGCTTGTGAGTGAAGTAAGAATTTTAATGTTGCCAAATGAAATCGAAAAAAGAGAGATTTATAAATATTTAGATGATAAAGGCAATGCAACCTCAACGAGGCCAAAGATTGTTGCGCCAGTTGTAACAAATTCTTATTTAAATGGAGAATACGAAGATGTTGCGCTATTATTTAAGACTGCAACCAGTACGAAGGACACAGACAGTGAAGGAGTTACTGATAAAAAAGATATACCAGAATACTTTGAAAAACTTGGTATTGTAGATCCAGAAAAACTGAAGAATTTGATTGTCTATAATGATGAAGTCTCATGGATTGAAAACGGTAATGTTCTGATTAATTGGATAGGAGATGAGAATTCATTACCTTTCTATTATTGTATAGACCACGAAAATTGTAGAGAAAAGATTGTATTAGATTGGGCTAATCAGATTGTGAAATTTGAATATATGCCTGATAGAAGTGATGTCTTACTTGTTCTTGTCAGGGATGGGCTCTATGCAGTTGAGGTAGATGATAGATCAGAAAGAAATATTCAACCCGTTTATCTAGAGAAAGATATTGATTTTAGAACAGATCGCGATCGGTTGTTTATAAAAGACGGTGAATCATATTTTGAATTATATTTATAATCAAAATTGATAACTATCTAAATGTGTTGTCAAATTGTGCGCCACTCGCGTATCAGTTTCTTCTAGGTTAGAATTTAAATAAATAAACTATGGAACAAGAAAAAGGCCATTTACACCCAATGTCGAGGATAATAAGAGAATGTTACGATACTTTCAAAGAGATCGGTTTTGAGATAGCTGAGGGTCCCGAGGTAGAAACTGAGTACTACAATTTTGACACTTTAAATATTCCTAAAGATCATCCTGCCAGAGACTTATGGGACACTTTTTGGTTAAAACCTGTTGAATCAAGAAAATTATTAAGGACACATACTTCTCCGGTGCAAGTAAGATACATGGAAAAAAATCCTCCGCCAATAAAAATTATTGCTCCAGGAAAGGTGTTTAGACAAGAGGCAACTGACGCGACACATGAGGCCCAGTTTTATCAGCTTGAAGGCCTTGTTGTAGACGAAAAAACAAACCTCGGTGACTTAAAAGGTTTATTAAAATATTTTTTTGATAATCTCTTGGGAGAAGATGTCGAGGTTCGGTTTAGACCAAGTTATTTTCCATTCGTGGAACCAGGGGTCGAGGTAGACATAAAATATAAAGATAAATGGTTGGAATTGATGGGGGCAGGTATGGTCCACCCAAAAGTGCTTCAAAATGTTGGAATTAATACCGATAAGTATCAAGGTTTTGCTTTTGGTATGGGTCTCGATCGATTAGCAATGCTTAAATACAATATTCCTGATGTCAGAATGCTCTATACTGGCGATCTAAGGTTTGTAAATCAATTCTAATTTATGCTTTTCTCATATAAATGGTTACAACAATATATAGATAAAGATCTTCCAAAACCTGAGGATATTTCAAAAAAACTCACAATGAGCTCATTTGAAGTTGAGTCAGTTACAGGGAAAAACGGAGATTATATTTTCGATGTTGATGTTTTACCAAACAGATCCCATGACTGTTTTTGTCATCTAGGTCTTGCAAAAGAGATTGCTTTGAATTTTGATTTAAAAATTAAATACGAAAGTCCAGATTTAAAAATTCCCGAATCAAATGATTTGTCTATTGAAATTGCCGATCCAAAATTATGCAGAAGGTATGTTGGTGTTGTTATAAAAAATGTAAAAATTGAAGAGTCTCCGTTGTGGTTGAAGGAGTTTCTCAATTCAATAGGTCAAAAGTCTATCAACAACATTGTTGATGTTACTAATTTTGTAATGTTTTCTCTTGGCCAACCAATGCATGCATTTGATATGAGTAAACTTGGGGGATATGATTCTGGCTCAGCCAAAATCGTGATAGATGTTCTAGGTAAGGACGAAGAATTTACTGCCCTTCTTGGTGAGAAGTATCAGCTTTCAAGTGAAGTGCTTGCTATAAAAGACGGTACGAATAACAAGACTCTTGCTATTGCTGGTATAAAAGGCGGGGTTGATGCAGAAATTGATCAAAAGACAAAAGATATTGTTCTTGAATCAGCAAATTTTGATCCAAGTTTGATTAGAAGAACATCTCAAAAACTTAAATTAGTTACAGATGCATCAAAGAGATTTGAGAATGAAATATCATCTGAATTAGCTATGAATGGAATGAAGGAAGCTGTAAAACTTATAACAGAAATTGCAGGAGGAAACGTTGAAGGAATTGTAGACATTTATCCAACGAGAGTTAGGGACTTTAAGATTGGGACATCAAGCGAAAAAATCGGGAAAATTTTGGGAGTTGATTTTGATAGTAAAATTGCAAAAAATGTACTGGATAAACTTGGTTTTAAATATGAAATTATCAAAAAACCTCGAGAAAAATTTGTCGAACTTGGAAAGGAGTATATAGGTAAGCCGTACAAGTTGGGCGCGAGTGTGCTTAGAGAGGCTCCAGACGTTTTTGATTGCTCTTCGTTTGTTTGTTGGCTCTCTATGCAAGTTGGTTATGTTGTTCCAAGAGTATCAATTGATCAATATGCTTTTGGTGAAAAAATAGATGAGAAAGACTTAAGACCTGGGGATTTGATTTTTGGAAATAGTGGAGATGGTAAATGTTGGAAAAAAACTTTTGAGTATATGAAAGGAAAATTTAATTTTCCTGAAGGAATTGACCATGTTGGAATTTATATTGGAGACAATAAAGTAATTCACTCAAGTAAGAATAATAAATTAGGAGTTGAAATTACTGACATAAAGTCGCATCCATCTTTTAAAGAAGTCGTTGGTTATTCTAGGATTATTAAAGATGAGGAACGTTTTGTAGTGATTGTACCTTATGATCGATTGGACTTAAGGCTTGAAGAAGATTTGATAGAAGAGATCGGTAGGATTTATGGGTATGAACATATTAAGGAGCGAATGCCTGTTAAAATTAATTCAAATAAAATTGAGAAAAACTATTATTATCAGGAAAAAATTCGTGAAATTTTAATCGACCTTGGCTTTTCGGAAGTATATACTTATGCTTTTCAGAACGAGGGTGAAGTCGAACTTGAAAATCCTCTTGCCCAAGATAAGAAATATTTAAGAGTTTCACTAAGAAAAGGATTGTCCGAAGCTCGTGCGTATAATGGTGGTCAATTACCAAGTCTTGGTATATTTGGAAGCAATAACAGCGATGCTTACAAGAAACTTAATATATTTGAAATAGGAAAAGTCTTTGAAAAAAACAAGGAAACCCTAAAGCTTGGAATTATAGGCGGTCAGATTGAATGTGCAGTCAATAAAATCAATGAAATTTTTGGGTCTGATCTAAAAATATTAGATGATTTTATTGAGATTGATCTTGATGAACTCTTAAGTAATTTGCCTGAACCAGATGAGGCTTTGGGAAAGATAGAGAGCGTAAATATGAAATTCAAACCATTCTCACAATACCCATTTGTGTTGAGAGATATTGCTGTTTGGGTACCAGAGTCAGAAGACAAAGAATCTCTAAAAAAGATTTTGATTAATAATTCAGATGGACTTCTTGTCCAAGATCCAAAACTGTTTGATGAGTATAAGAAAGCGGGAAAGGTTTCATACGCTTACAAGCTTGTTTTTCAATCACTTGAAAAAACTCTCTCTGATGATGAGGTCAATAAAGTAATGGAAAGGATTAATGTAGAAATAAAAAATAAAGGATGGGAAGTGAGATAGTTTTAAAAGTTCCATATCACTCTCAGTATGAGGGGATATCGGACGAAGATTGGAAATCAAAAGGATGTGCAATCGCTTGTACAAAAATGGTCTTGGATTACTTTTCAAACAACGCTCCATCAATCGACAGTTTAATTAGTGAAGGGGAATTGGTTGGAGGTTTTAAGAATGGCTTATGGGATCACGAATCTATTGTAAGAATATTAAGAAATCACGACATTAGTGCGTATAGACAGGAGTTTCGTTCGGTTATTGTTGATGTTGAGAAGGAAGAGTTTATAGAAGTTGAACAATTGGTAAATAAAGGGACAAGAAAAATAATTAGTGAACTAAAGAAAGACTTACCAATTATGGTTTCAGTCAAAGAAGGGTTCGGAGACAACAATGGTCCTCATATGATTTTAATCACAGGTGCAAAAATTGATGAAAATGGTATACCAACCCACTTGATTTATCATGATCCCGACACTAGAAATGGTGACAGAAAAGAATCAATAGAAATGGAGGTTTCAAAATTCATTGATTACTGGAGGAGGTTTGCAATTTTTGTTGAAAAATAAGTCTTTTTTTGTACACATTTCATCATAAATACCTTTGTTTTTTAGGGGTATTTTTGCTATAATAAAGGCTATAAATGGCGAAGGAAGACAACGAAAAAGCTCCTAAAAAAGGAGCTAAAATAGACTCAAAATTAAGCGATTACAGCGCCAAGGATATTACAGTTCTTGAGGGGCTCGAGCCAGTGAGAAGAAGGCCAGGAATGTATATTGGGACTACCGGACCTGATGGACTTCATCATCTTATCTGGGAAATTTTTGACAACTCAAGAGACGAAGCGATGGGTGGATTTGCAAATCATATTGAGGTTGCTCTTCTACCAGAAAACAGAGTCAGAGTAGTCGACAACGGACGAGGTATTCCAGTTGATAAACATAAACAAACAAAAGTTTCAGCACTTGAAACGATATTGACCACTCTCCATGCTGGAGGAAAATTTGGCGGAGGCGGATACAAAGTTTCCGGAGGTCTTCATGGTGTAGGAGCATCAGTTGTGAACGCTCTTTCTAATCATATGCGCGCATGGGTTCACAAAGACGGAAAGATTCATTTTCAAGAATATAATAAAGGTAAGAAAAAGGCCTCTGTTAAAGAGGCAGGAAAAACAAAAAATAACGGGACGGTCATTGATTTTATACCAGATGATACCATTTTTAGTGAAATTAAATGGGACTGGGATAAAATAGTAAATCATTTAAGACAACAAGCGTACTTGGTAAAAGGCTTGCGTATTGTTGTAATTGATGCACGTGAAGAATCAAAAGTTCCAGAAGACATTTTTTATCTAATGGATTCAGGAATAGATTTCAAATCATTTAGTTTTTATTTCGAGGGTGGACTGAAATCAATGGTAGCTTTCCAGAATCAACATCAAAAACCAATTCACTCAAATATTTTTTATACAGAAAAAGAAGTCGAATCAATTATTGTAGAAATTTCTCTCCAATACGTTGATGATATCTCATCAAGGGTCCTTGCCTTTGCAAATAACACATACAACAGTGAGGGTGGAATGCATATAACGGGCTTTAAAACCGCACTTACACGAACATTGAATAGTTATGGGAAGAAAGCGGGTACAATAAAAGATTCCGAGGATAACTTTACTGGAGACGATGTCGTAGAAGGGCTTACCGCTGTTGTCTCGGTGAAGATGCCAGAAATCCAATTTGAAGGTCAAACAAAAGCTAAACTTGGAAGCCCTGAAGCAAGAGGCGCTGTTGATACGGTTTTTGCAGAACAATTTGGGGCATTTCTTGAAGAGC